>CANSGE010000010.1 GCA_947646295.1 uncultured Bacteroidales bacterium | reverse complement strand
AACGGCCCCGTTGAATATTTCAACCTCCAGGGTGCCCGCGTAAGCAACCCCGAAAGCGGTCTCTATCTCCGTCGTCAGGGCAACAACGTTTCCAAGGTTATTATTAAGTAAATAGATTCATGCCCCGACCGGCGGGAGATACATCCCGCCGGTCACTTTTTTTGACCTCAGCATATGCCGAGGCCACGCTCTCCACACCCCAGAGATACCCGACATTCCTCAGTATCAACATAAACCAATCCATACCTCATGAAAAGCGTGCAACGAAGTATTCTGACATTTTTTGTCATGGCCGTGGCTATGCTCTGCCCCGCGGTGCAGGCCTACGCGCAGACAGTGACCGGTCAGGTGACCGATAAAGATGGCGAGCCGCTGCCCGGCGCATCAGTCGTGGCCGACGGCCCCCGGAAACAGGCTACAGTGACCGATATCGACGGCAACTATACAATAGCAGTCGACGGTGCGAAACACCTCACCGCATCATATGTGGGCTATACAAACGCCACACAAGACATCGCAGCCGGCAAAACAACCTACAATTTTGTCCTCTCTGAAAATACGGAGAGCCTCGACGACGTGGTCGTGATCGGCTACGGCACATCGAAGCGCTCTGAGCTCACCGGCGCGATATCCACCGTCAAGGGCGATGCCGTGCGCGACTTCTCCACCACATCCGTGGCCGACGCGCTCGCAGGTATGGCCGCCGGTGTATCCGTGACCCGCTCCACCGGCAATCCCGGCGAAAGCCCCGATATCATCATCCGCGGCGCGGCTTCTGTCAACGGCATGGCGCCTCTCTATATCGTCGACGGCGTGAAGCAGTCGACCGGTTTCAGCTTCAATACCAATGACATACAGTCGATCGAAGTGCTCAAAGATGCCGGCTCGTGCGCCATCTACGGTGCCGAGGCAGCCGGCGGTGTCATCCTCGTGACCACCCGCCGCGGCTCCGAAGGCAAGGCCAAGCTCACCCTCACGGGACGCTACGGTATCCGCCATCAGTCGTCAGGCATCAAGCTGATGAACCGCGACCAGTTTATCGCCGCCAAGGCCCTCGCCGGCGTCGACATCCTCGCTCAGGAAGGTGTCGCATCAGCCGATGAGCTGCCCGACGTCGACTGGATGGACGTGATGTACGGTACCGGCCACGAGCAGGAATACAATCTCTCGCTCACCGGTGGCAATGGCGGACTCAACTACTACCTCTCCGGCGGTTTCTACGACGAGAAGGGTGTGTATCTCGATTCCAAGGCACAACGCTTCTCGGTGCGTACCAATGTCGACTGGCGTATCAACGATATGTTCAGCATCGGTACATCATCGTATGCCAACTACATCAAGACCAACCCCACCAAAGTATATTCCGTGTACACCAACGCGGTACCTTTCCGCACGGTGCCCACGATGAGCCCCGTGGATGAAGACGGCAATTTCGCCTCTACCCCCTTCTATCTCAATGGCCCCAACCTCTATGGCAACGAGCTTACCTACCATCAGAAAGGCGACGACTACGGTTTCGACCTCCTCGCCTACCTCGATGTGCGTTTCATCCCCGAGCTGACCCTCCACATCAACGGTGCCGCAAAGATCGCCACATCCTCCTCGCGTGTATTCTCAGAAGCGTATGACTTCCGCGCCGTCAAGGAATCGGCCTATCTCGAATCACGTGCCGGCAACTCCCGCGAATTCACCTACAACGCAACCCTTACTTTCGAGAAACTTTTCGCACAGAAGTGGTATCTCAAAGCCATGATCGGCTCCGAGGCCACAGCTTACAACTCATATTATAATTATATACGCGCCATCGACTTCCCCGTCGACGAGGCCTGGTCGGTCAATCTTTCGTCGAACACCGCCCATGAAGCCCAGGACTTCCCGGGTGTGGGACGCGCAATGTCGTTCTTGGGCCGTATCAACTTCAATTACGACAGCCGCTATTACCTCACCTTCAACCTCCGCCGTGACGGCTCCGACCGTTTCGGTAAAAACAACCGCTGGGGTACTTTCCCCTCGGTAAATGTGATGTGGCGTCCGTCACAGGAACGTTTCATCAGCGAAAACCTCCCCTGGCTCGCCGACTCAAAAATCCGCGCAAGCTACGGTATCCTCGGTAATGACGGTATAGGCCAGTTCCTCTTCTCCCGCGCATACGTAGGCGACCAGATCATCTACAACTTCGGCGGCAACAACGAAGTATCAGGCTGGGCCAACTACAAGGTGCCCAACGAAGACATCAAATGGGAGGAAGTACATCAGTTTGACCTCGGCGTCGACCTGAGCTTCTTCAACCAGCGCCTCCAGTTCAGCTACGACTATTACAACCGTCAGACACACGACATGCTCTACTGGAAAGTCGTGCCCCTGGGCTCGGGTATCAACTGGTACTACGACGGCGCCACCAACACGATGCCTATCAACATCGGCCGTGTGTCCAACGTAGGCCATGAGTTCACACTCAACTGGCGCCATAATATCGGCGACTTCAACTACACCGTGGGCTTCAACGTATCGCTCAACCGCAACGAAATCAAGGAACTCGGCACCGACGGCGCCGCTCCCCTCACATCGCCCGACGGTATCAACCGCACAGAAAACGGCCGCTCCATGGCCGAACTCTGGGGCTACAAGGCCATCGGTATCTTCCAGACACAGGAGCAGGTCGACGAATACAATGCCCGCGCCGTGGCTGCCGGTCATCCCTACTATTGGAAGCAAAACACATCCGTCGGCGATATCATCTTCGACGATATGGGCCAAGGTTACGTCGACGACAATTGCAAGCAGTACATAGGCAATCCATGGCCGAAAGCCACATACGGCCTCAACCTCTCGGCCAACTGGCGAAACTTCGACCTCACGGCTCTCTTCCAGGCTGCCACAGGCTTTGAAATCTACAATGGTGTGAAAGCCTACACCCAGAACTTCGGCACCGACGGCAATACCACCATGGATATTTACAAAAACTCATTCTTCGGCGACAACGGCCTCACCGACCAGCCTCGCTGCGGCTTCATCGACGAATCCGGCGCGTGGATCGGCGACCCCTCGGGCAACTTCGGCACCGTTTCATCATTCTGGGTGGAAAAAGGCGACTATCTCAAGCTCAAGAATCTCGTGGTGGGCTACAGCATCCCCTTCCCCAAATCTTGGAACAAGGTGCTCAGCAAAGCCCGCGTATACTTCTCGGCCCAGAATCTCTTCACAATCACCAAATATTCGGGTATCGACCCCGAGATCGCAGGTACATCGACACAGACCTCCAACAACGCCGGCACTTCAATGACCGCCCGCGGTGTCGACACCTACAACCGCTACGTACCCTCGCGTCTCTATTCATTCGGTCTTGAAATCGTCTTCTAATCCCTCCGAAATATGAAAACCAAGAATATTATCAAACATATAGTGGCTTCGATGGTATCCGTGAGCCTCCTTGCCGGTACCACCGCTTGCTCCGACTTCCTCGACGTCACCGACGAGTCATCAGTCTCTCCCGACAATTTCCCCACCAATCTCCAGCACGTCGACCTCCTGCTCAATTCGGCTTACGCCGGCTCGCACGGATACGGTCTGTATGCCTTCTACTGGTTCCCGCAGATCATGTACCTGCTCGACAAGACGCATGACCTCTACGGCGACTACGACTCGCGCACACTCCTGCTTGCCAACGACGCCTCCACATCCTGCACCAAGCTCCGCGAGGCTTACGCATCCATCATGAACTGGATCCAGTACTCCAACGCCGCCATAGATGGCTGCGAGATGTACTACGGCCGCTGCGGCGAGAGCGAGGTGCCCACCGTCGATTATCTCAAAGGCCAGGCCCTCTTCCTGCGCGGACTCGCTTACTGGCACGCCCAGATTTTCTATGAGCTGGAGTCGAAGTCCGATGGTCTCGGTTTCCCCATCATCGACAAGGTGCCCGCGTCCATCGACGAGATGGCTCCCCAGCGCGCATCTGTAGCCGATACGTGGGATTTCACCATCGAGACCTTCCGTGAGGCAGCCACGCTCCTGGCCGGACACAATTCCGATAAGACACGTGCTACGGAGTGGGCTGCAAAGGCCATGCTCGCCAAATCGCTCATGCAGGCCGGCCGCACAGCCGAGGCAAAGCCTGTGCTTGAGGATATCATCAAAAATTCCGGCGCACGCCTGCTCGATTTCGATACCTACTCCAAATCGTTCTATGCCGACGAGGCCCACGAATTCAATATCGAGACTCTCTACGAGATCGACATGACCAACAATCCCAAGCAGGAAGGCCCCTGGGCTGGTTTCACATCAGGCTCCGGCATGCCCCTGGTGATGGCACCATGGTACACAGCCATGAATATCCGTTGGAAAAATCCTCCTGCCGCCGGCGAGGAATTCGCCACACAGAGCAACGGCGGCTGGGGCAACAACTTCGTGCACGACGAATCAGTGCGTCGCTTCGGTTTCCCGCTCGAGATCGCGCCCATACGCGTCTACAACGAAAATTATAATTCCCGCGCGGCGATGTCCATCGACAATTATCCCTGGATTCTCGACCCGGCCTATGCCGAGCGCTCACGTAAGGTGCGCGAGAACGTCGAGGCCGACCCCCGCCTCTGGATCAGTGCCGCACAGCCTTATTTCGATACCTTCAAAGGCCCCCGCAGCGCCGATGTTTGGTACGACCGCTCTCCCGAGGCAGGCGACCTCGGCTACACGGCCCACTACTACTTCTCGCCCAAGAAATTCACCAATCTCGACGGCCTCGAGAGCGCGCTCGGATCATCGAGCGGTGTCAATATCCCTATCGTGCGTCTTGCCGACATATATCTGCTCTATGCCGAATGTATCGCATCCACTGATGCCTCTACAGCTCTCGAATATATAAATAAGGTACATCGCCGCGCTTACGGCCTCAACCCCGACGCCGCATCCGACCGCGACTATCGCTCTCTCACCGACCTCACCATGGCCGCCAAGAATCATCCCGACGACGCTCTGGCCAAAGACCCCCTCAAATACGAACGCTGGGCCGAGCTTTTCGCCGAAGGTCAATGGTGGTACGACGTGCGCCGCTGGCACCTCCTCGAAAACGAAATCAAAGTCTACAAGAAGACCCGCTACGGCAATCTCATCTATCAGGGCGAGCGTGCCTATGCACAGCCAATCCCGCAGACCGAGATCGAAGCCTATAACGGCAATCTTCAGCAGAACTATAACTATTAAGCATCATCCTGAAGCGAATATTTTTAGCGTTTGCATCAATTATGGCTATCTTGGCCGCCATGTCCTCACTTTTGCCCTCCTGTGTCAAAAGTGAGGCCATGACGGTGACTTCGCCCGACGGCCGTATCGCCGTCGATTTCAAGATAGCGCCCGACGGCGGCATATATTATGCCGTGTCGCGCGACGGCGAGGTACTCGTCGACTCCTCCCGCCTCGGCCTGCGGTGCCGCGAGACCGAGATAGGCCGCGCTGCCAAAGTGCGCTCCGTCCGGCATTCCACTTTCGACGAGACGTGGCAGCCCGTCTGGGGCGAGGAAAGCTCCATACGCAATCATTACAATGAAATGCGTGTTGACCTCCGCGAGGACGATGACTGCGGCACACTCTACAGCCTCGTATTCCGTGTGTTCGACGATGGGGTGGGCTTCCGCTACGAAATCCCGCAGCAGGACGCCATCGACTCGCTCACCATCATGGACGAGCTCACCGAATTTGCTCTTGCCGAAGATGGCGTGGCATGGTCGATACCCTGGGATCATGAATACTACGAGCATCTCTACGAACCATCGCTCATCAGCCGTCTCGATACCGTATGCTCTCCTCTGACCATCAAACTCACCGACAGCTGCTACATGGCCATCCATGAGGCCGCCCTCACCGACTACGCCGCGATGAATCTGCGCGTGGCCGACGGCACCCGCCTCACTTCTTACCTCACACCCTGGTCATCCGGCGAGAAGGTCTTCACCGCATGCCCCTTCTGCTCACCCTGGCGCACCATGATTGTGGCCGTCAATCCCGGCGACCTCATCCTCTCGCGTCTCATGCTCAACCTCAACGAGCCTTGCGCGCTGGCTGAGACGGATTGGATACAGCCGCAGCGTTACATCGGCATATGGTGGGCCATGCACCGCAAGACGCACACTTGGGCATCGGGCCCGCAGCATGGCGCCACTACCGAAAATACAAAGCGCTACATCGACTTCGCCGCCGCGCACGGATATGGTGGTGTGCTCGTCGAGGGCTGGAACGAAGGTTGGGACGGCGACTGGAGCGCCGAGGGCGATAAATTCTCCTTCACGAAATCATATCCCGATTTCGATATCGAGGAAATCACCCGTTACGCCGCTGAAAAGGGCGTCCGCCTCATCGGTCACCATGAGACAGGTGGTGCAGCTACCAATTATGAAAACCAGATGGACAGTGCATTTGCTCTCTGCCATCGTCTCGGCATCAACTCTGTCAAGACAGGCTACGTCAACATGCTGCTCGACGGCAAGGAGCTGCATTCGTCGCAGTACGGCGTGCGCCACTACCGCAAGGTCATCGAGACTGCCGCACGCAACCATGTGATGATCGACAATCACGAGCCTGTGATGCCCACCGGCCTGCAGCGCACCTATCCCAACCTGATGACGCAGGAAGGTGTGCGCGGATGCGAATACGACGCATGGAGCCCCGACGGAGGCAATCCGCCGGAGCACACCGTCACGATTCCGTTCACACGTTGTCTCGCCGGCCCCGTGGATTATACGCCCGGTATTTTCAACTACGACAACCCTGTGCCGCCCTATACAAGGCCGCAGTGCACCATCGCCAAGCAGCTTGCCCTCGCGCTCGTGCTCTACAGCCCCTTGCAGATGTCGGCCGATATGATCGAGAATTACGAAAACCGTCCCGAGCTCGAATTCCTCACCCGCTGCCCCACAAATTGGGAAAAGACCGTGGTACCTGAGGCACGCATCGGCGAATTCCTCACCATCGCCCGCAAGGACATCGATTCCGATGACTGGTATATCGGCTCGATTACCAACGCCAATGCCCATCAGGTAAAACTCAACCTCGACTTCCTCGACCCCGATACGGAATATGTAGCCAAAGTCTTTGCCGATGGCAATGGCGCCGACTATCGCACCAATCCTTATCCGGTGGAGATCTCCGAGAAGCCTGTCACTGCTGGGGGCACTCTCGCCCTCAACCTCGCCCAAGGTGGCGGAGCGGCGGTGATTATCAGCAAGAAATAATAATAAGGCTCCCCCTTTCATGCAGGAGGCTGTGTCTGTGACGCAGCCTCCTGTTAGCATATACTTAAATGTTAAAAATTCACCGTTAAGCACATTTCTTAATCTATATTAAGTGTTTTTACTTCAAAATTGGGTACATTTGTGCGGTCACTTCCATTTTTTATTATCAAATTTTCAGTCGTTTCAACACTAAACCATTATTATTTATGAGCATTTTTACCCGTACTTTCAAGACTTTTGCTATGGTTGCGGCTATGGGATGTACTCTGTCGCTTTCGGCTCAGGAGCCTTCCATCGCTATCGAGGTTTCTGATCTGACACCTACCAATGGCTCTTTCTCCATTACCCCGTCCGACGATTCGTTCAGATACGTATGGTCTTTCATGCCCACTGTCGAATTTGAGGCTCTGGGTGATATGTTTGAATACTCCAAGGCATCCGTTGACCGCGTCTATAATGCCTACAAGGACTATTATCCCGGCTACACCTGGGAGGAGGCTCTTGAAGACGCCACCATCACCAGCACCGACTACGAATACGAGCAGGAATCCATGTTCAAATGGGAACTCTCGACCGGACTTATCCCCGACACCGACTATACGATCTACGCATTTGCGTTCAATGCCGACATCACAGGTGGCGATCTCTACAAGGCCGAATTCCGTACTCCGGCCGTCCCGGCATCTGACCTTGACCTGAAAGTGGAAGTCGTGTAGATGGTGATTGATTAGCCGGAAGACGGC
The DNA here is from genome assembly GCA_947646295.1 of uncultured Bacteroidales bacterium. Classification (GTDB taxonomy): domain Bacteria; phylum Bacteroidota; class Bacteroidia; order Bacteroidales; family Muribaculaceae; genus CAG-873. The sequence continues at coordinate 16,572 of CANSGE010000010.1, read as the reverse complement.
ACTGACCGTACTGTCTCCTTGACTTTGCACGTAACCCCGTCAAGTGATGACACCTATGTGGCCGAATGGGCGCGCAAGGCCTGGACTTCCGACTACGACCTCACTACCGATTTCGGTGTCAGCCAATACGTATCTGCCGAGATAAGCTATTACGGCCACACTTTCAACGGCGAGCAGACTATCACTTACAAGAAGCAGCCCATCGACTCCGACTACTACCTCTTCGTATACGGATATGACGAAGATTGCGCAGCTCCCAACACCGCCGTGCAGGTAATCCCCGTACACACCGAGGAAATGCAGGCTCAGCCGCAGAAAAAAGCCTTCACGATCGAAGTAAGCGAGGTCACTCAGACAGGTGCATATATCCGCCTTATCCCTGACGAAAGCGTCGACAAATATTACTGGAATATCTCTCTCGCCAGAAATATCGAGGAAATATGGGGCGGACGCGACGTATTCCAGGAAGGCATGGACAAAGGCTGGTGGCAATATCTGGCTGACTTCTATCCCGATATGACATGGGTTGATGTGATGAAACTCTTCCGCTCCGAAGGCCCCATCGAAGGTTACACCAAAGATATGCCTGACGATGTCGAGACACTCAAGTGGAATGAAGACTATGTGCTCTACGCATATGGTATCGACGACGAAGGCGAGCTCACCACAGATATCTACTTCTTCGACTTCAAGACCCTCCCGTGCAATGAATCCGATCTCGAATTCGACTTCCAGGTGGTAAGTGTCGAGGACGACCCCGAACACTCGTTCGGCTCCCGTGTATGCCACAAGGTCACTATCGATATCTATCCCTCCGACAGCGAGGCTCAGTACGCATTCAATTACCATAAGGTAGCTATCCTCGATCAGTACTATGATGCCGAAGTGCCCGATCTCGATGCTTACGTATTCGATCAGTTCATGTACAGCGCCAAATATGCCACTGACGCCGCACGCGTGGTGATGAGCGATATCCGCGAGGATCAAACCTACTATCTCGTGGTGATGGGATGGGATGAAGCTCCCAATACTGAGATCAATACATTCCAGTTTGACTACCGCACCCCCGCCGCCGGCGCCGACTTCGTCGAAGCTGAAGCTGTGACCGTCCGCGCTATCGAAGGTGGTATCACCATCGAAGGCCGCTACGAATACGCCGCCGTAACTTCTGTCGACGGCAAGCTCGCCGCAGGACTCCGTGGCGACGGCGCAAGCGCTTCCCTCCTCCCCGGCGTGTACATCGTCAATTATACCGTCGACGGTGTAAACCACGTACAGAAAGTACTCGTGAAGTAAACCATCAGAAACGCTTCAAAAATATCTACCCGAAAATCCGGCCTTTGCGCCGGATTTTTTTATACCTTTGTGTATGCTCACGATATACAAAGCCTCCGCAGGGTCGGGCAAGACCTATACCCTCGCTTATGAATATATAAAGTTGCTGCTCGGTGTCAAGCTCGGCTCCGGACGCTATGCGCTCAACCGCGAGGGGTTTCTCCCGCCCGGTATGCGCCCGCGCAGGCGCAGCCACGCACGCATCCTCGCCATCACCTTCACCAACAAAGCCACCACCGAGATGAAGGGGCGTATACTCAAGGAACTCGACGCATTGCGCCGCCTGCCCGCACCCGGAAAGACCGACGCCGCTTACGCCGCCGACCTCTGCGCCGAATTCGATTGCCCGCGCGACGCACTCGCGATGGCGGCATCCGAGGCTCTGCGGGCGCTCTTGCTTGACTATGGCTCTTTCAATGTGAGCACAATCGACGCGTTTTTTCAGACGATCCTGCGCACATTCGCCCGTGAGATCGACCGCCAGGGCGATTTCCGCCTCGAACTCGACAACCGCTACGTCGTATCACAGGCCGTGACAATGCTCTTCGATGATCTCAATGACGAATCTCCGGCTCTTGCCCCCGTACATTCATGGCTCGGAGAGATGTCGGGCAATGGCCTGCGCGACGGCAGTGATTTCAATCCATTCAACCGCGGAGGCTCGCTGTACCGCAGTATAGTGGGCTCGCTCATGCGCACATTCAACGAGGACTTCGAGCATGCATCGGCCCGCATTCATAATTATCTCACCGACCATGATGCGCTCCGGCGGCTCGGCCGGCGCATTGATGAGATAGTAGGCGGCTTGCGCGCACGTCAGCTCGATATCACACGCCGTCTCATAGATGACCTCACCGTAGCCGGGATCGGGTTGAAGTATCTGCCGTCGCTGTTGGACAAGATCGTCGCCGCCGGAGGAGTGTCCGACGACCTGGTCACTACAGTAGCAGCCCCCACGTCGGCATATCTGCTCGACATAGCCGCACATAATTATGAAAGCACGGCGTTTTTCAAGGCGCCCAAGAAAAAAAGTGACCCGCTCCCATCCCTGGCGCACTATGATGCCGTATTTGCATGGTACGATGAACTGGCCCGGCTCACCGTACGGGCACACGTGTATCTCAAGATCAAGGAAGCCCGCAATACGCTCTACGCCCTGTCGTATATCAATGATTATATAAGCCGTTTCCGCGTCGACAACAATCTCATTCTGCTCTCCGATACCAATTCTCTGCTCAAAACCATCATCAACGACGAGGAGACCCCCTTCATATACGAGCGCACGGGGCTTGAGCTCAATCATTATCTCATCGACGAATTTCAGGACACGTCGAGCCTCCAATGGCACAATCTCAAGCCCCTCGTGGCAAATTCTCTATATGACCGCCACGACAATCTCATCATCGGCGACGTCAAGCAGTCGATCTACCGCTGGCGTGGTGGCGACGCCTCGTTGCTCGCCCACAGCGTGGCCGGCGAGGATTTCCCGGGGCGCAACGTCGTGCGCGGCGAGCAGCCGGGCGAGAATACCAATTACCGCTCGGCTCACGCGATAGTGCGCTTCAACAATACTCTTTTCGACCGCATTGCGCGCATCAAGGGCATCGGCGGTTATGAGGGCATTGCACAGTCGCTGCCATCAATGACGGCACAAATCACTTCCCGCATCGATATCACCGTACTCGATGCCCGTGACTCTGATTTTGATCCAGCGGCCTATCTTCCGGACGAAGCTCTCGAATCGCTTCGTCAGTACGAAAGTCTCGAAGTAGGCGAAGCCCCCTCTCTGCGCTCGGTGGCACTCGAGCGCTGCGCCCTGCGCATAATCGACCAGCATCAGCGCGGCTACCGCTGGGGTGACATCGCTGTGCTCTGCCGCACAAATCAGGATGCTACGGATGTCGTGGACTTCATCATGGCCAATCATCCCGAAATCAGCGTGATGTCCGACGATGCCCTCTTGCTTGCCAACAGCAGCTCCGTGCGCCTCATCATCAGTATCATGGAGATGATTGACCGAGCCGCTTTGGGTGATTCGCCGGAGCTTGAGGCCGATTCCACACGCGACAAATACTTCTCGCGCCGCGACTGTGCCATCATGATTGACCGCTTCGAGTACTATATGTCGCACGGCAGCTCACCGGAGGACGCCCTTTCGCGCGCCCTCGATGCCGAGGCCGATGTGCCGGAAAGTGCTGCATTGCGGCAAGCTTCATTGGCCGATGACCTCGAGGCAATACGGCGCCTCGCCCCGGCCAATCTCGTGGCTCTCACCGAGGCTATCATAGAGCGCAAGCTCACCCGCGCCCAGCGGAGTGCCGAGATGGCATATATAGCGGCATTCACAGATGTGGTGATTGATTATTGCAACGCCTTCAATCCTACACTGCACAGCTTCCTCTCATATTGGGCTTCACATCGCAATTCGCTCACCATAGCGGGTGGCTCGGGGCAGGATGCCGTGTCAGTGCTCACCGTCCACAGCGCCAAAGGCCTCGAATGGGATTGCGTGCACATACCGCTCATGAATTGGAAACTGGCCGACTCTCCCGGCGCACAGTGGTTTGAGCTCAACGGTATCACGGAGATCGAAGCCGACGACCGTCCGCCCATGGTGTTCATGCGGCCCGATAAGCTTTTCATGCTTGATGGCAGTCCTTTCCGCGATGCTGTCTCGGCTCAGGTGCGCCTCGATACAGCCGACAATCTCAATGTGGCCTATGTGGCTTTCACCCGAGCCGTGCGCGAGCTCGACGTCAACCTGATTCCTGACTCCGACGATGATATGGCCACCGCCGTCATCGAAGCCCTCTCGTCCCGCGAGCTGTCGCACCCCGATATCATGATGCCGACAGCCGAGATGCTCGATACTTGCGGCAACCTGCATTACGGCACACCGACGGCTCCTTCTGCGCGTAAGGCTGCTCCGGCAGCCGCGCAGGCCGCGCCTTATGAAGTGGCGTTTACCGCGCTCAACCGCCAGGCCACTTGTGTCGAATCACTTGCTTCGGCCGATGAGGGCACCGACGAACCCTCGATCGGCACACCCGAGGTGTCAACTCCCGTCACGGATGAGGTCACCGGCGACAATCCCGCACTCGTCGAGGCAGCCCGCCGAGGCAACAATCTTCATAACATCCTCGCACGTATGATCACCACTGATGACCTCGACGAAGCCGTTGCCTCCATCAAGGATGTGACCGATGAAGAGCGCGAGGCCTACCGCGATATCATCACCTCAGCTCTTGCCTCAGTAGCTGAATTCACTGACCGCTGGTTTGGTGGAGGCGCCGCGCGTGTGCTCACCGAGCAGACCATTTATGTGCCCCGCAGAGATGAAAATTACCGTCCCGATCGCCTCGTATGGCATCAGGACGGCAGTATTGATGTAGTTGATTATAAATTCACGACCGAGCATCACGATAGCCACGACCGTCAGGTGCGCGGATACATGTCGCTCTTGCGTGAGATGGGCTATGAGCGGGTGCGCGGCTATGTATGGTATCCCGAGCGCGGCGGCATCATCTCAGTCCGAGATAAATCACTATGATGAAGGCTGCGAGCACCACCATCAGCACGCCCGCAGCTATGATCGACGTGATAGCGGTATTGCGCACCAGATGACGCTTCGAGCGCAGCGCTATCGCACCCAGTACGATAGCTGCCGCTGAGATCGCTACAGCTACGTATCCGTTGATATTGGCCACTATCCAGGCAGCCACCGTCACAAGCAGCGACAGCACGGCCAGCCAGCCCGTGCGCGCACCTTTAGGTGCCTCCGCGGCGACAGTTTCCGGAGCAGATACTTCCGGGGTATCGGGTTTATTCAGGCTTGTATCTTGTTCAGTCACGATTAAAGTCATTTAAAGAGTCTACAATAATGACAAACAAAACTTAAAAAAGTTTAATTCACAGGTGAATTTTTTGTGATTATGAGCATCTTAGCGACGTTTTGCCAAAAGGACAATTCGTCGGGGTAAAAACAAAATGCAACCACTCTCCCGAGCAATTGCATCTCTAACCTATGATTCACTTATTAAAATTGTTGCTTTTGTTGCTTTTGTCAATGCAAAATAAGTAATAATATTTCAGTCAATCAAATTCCTTAACATATTTTTGAGACTATTTACACAAATTTAGTAAAAACGCCAGAACCACCCTCCTCAGCTGATTCAAAATCATGCAACTCCCTGCCAGGTGCTATTCTGCGGGAGCCTTATGGTTTTATGGTCGGCCCGGCTATGTCGGGATTGAAAAGTGTAGTTTTTGCTTGCCATTTTGGCTTGAAAAGTGTATTTTTGCGTATTGTTTTTTTCCTGAAAAGTGTATTATATGCTGTATAGAAAGATAGAATCCGCTATATATGAACACCTTACAAGAAATGCTGATAAGGTGCTTGTGGTGACTGGCGCACGACAGATCGGTAAATCATATATAATACGCCATGTCGCTAATAAAATCTTTAAGAACGTTGTTGAAATCAACTTGATTGAAGATGCCGAGGGCAATGCTACCTTTAGAGATGTGCGCACGGTGGATGATTTTTATTTTGCATTGGGGATAGTAGCAGGCGACCGGCTCGGAGATACGTCGGATACTTTGATATTTCTTGATGAGATTCAGCAATATCCGCATTTGCTTACTATGCTTAAGTTTCTGCGGCAGGACAATAAATACACATACGTGGTGAGCGGGTCGTTGTTGGGTGTTACTTTGCGGAAATACGCTTCAATCCCTTTTGGCTCAATTTCAATCATGAGGATGTATCCTCTGGATTTTGAGGAATTCCTCATAGCAAATGGCTTTAATAAGTCATCTATTGATACCATGCGTGGGAAGTTCTTGGCGTTGGAGGGCTTGAGTGACGGGATTCATGACAAGGTTCTCTCCCTTTTCAAGCGCTACCTGCTTGTCGGTGGTATGCCGGATGCTGTCAATGCATATCTGAGTACACGTAATATTGTGAAGGTACGAGAGATCCAAAGAGATATTTGTGATCTATACGCACTTGATGCCTCAAAGTATGATGAGGAGCATCGACTCAAGATCAGCCGTATTTACCAACTTGTGCCTTCGAATCTCGAAAATAAGAAGAAACGTCTCGTGTACAAGGAGATTGAAGGTCGTGCAGGTAAGCGTGCACAGGATTATATTGAGGAGGTGGATTACCTTGTCAGTTCGGGTATAACTTTGGAAGTGAAAGCGATTTCAAATCCCACTTTCCCATTGATTGAATCCGAGCAAAAAAATCTGCTGAAACTTTATATGAATGATGTTGGCCTTCTGACTTCAGTTCTTTATCGCGATAATGTATTGGCCGTGCTCAATGATGAGGAGAGTGTCAATCTCGGGTCCGTATATGAATGTGTAGTGGCTACAGAGCTTGCTTCTAATGACAATCGCCTCTTTTATTACGACAATCGTACCCGTGGCGAGGTCGACTATCTCATTGACGATTTTGACTCATTGTCAGTAGTGCCCATTGAGGTAAAGTCAGGTAAAGATTACAAACGTCATAGTGCCCTCACACGCTTTGTGTCTACTCCCGACTATGCTATCAAAAGGGGGTATGTGCTTTCCAATAGTGGTGAGGTCGAATGTGACGGTAAGATAGTTTATATACCGGTCTACTACACAATGTTTCTTGGTGCAGCCAATCGCCGCACCGAGATATTGATTTAAGAGCTTGTTTTTAAAGCCCGCTTGATCAGTGGGCTTCGAGCCAGTTGGGGGCGAGGCCGGCCGATACTTCGAGGCGTACGCGACCCGCGGAGTGCGCGGCCTCCATACGTTCGATGACCAGCTGCTGCAGCTCGGCGGCTTCCTCCGGCACGACGTTGAATATCAATTCGTCGTGTACCTGGATGATCATGCGCGAGCGTAGCCCGCGGCGGTGGATTTCCGCATCAATATCGATCATCGCTATCTTGATGATGTCGGCGGCCGATCCCTGGAGCGGGGCGTTGATGGCATTGCGTTCGGCATATCCGCGCAGTGCGCCGTTGCGTGAATTGATTTCGGGCAGATAGCGCTTGCGGCCGTGTATGGTGGTCACATACCCCTGCTCGCGGGCCTTCTCTACTATTTCCTGCATATACTCTTTCACACGGGGATAAGAGTTGAGATAATTCTCGATGAGGGTCTTTGACTCGCTGCGGGAGATGCCGAGCCGCTCGGAGAGTCCGAAAGCCGAAATACCGTATATGATGCCGAAATTGGCCGTTTTTGCGTGGCGGCGTTCGTCGTCGGTCACATCCCCGATATTTTTATGGTATATTTTGGCTGCTGTGGCGCGGTGGATGTCGCTGCCGGCATTGAATGCTTCGAGCATATCCGGGTCGCCGCTGATGTCGGCTATCAGGCGCAATTCTATCTGTGAGTAGTCGGCCGAGAGGATGAGGTCGCCCGGGTCGGCTATGAATGCGCGGCGTATCTCGCGGCCCTCGTCGGTGCGGATGGGGATGTTCTGCAGATTGGGGTTGGTCGATGAGATACGTCCCGTGGCGGTCACGGTCTGATTGAAGGTAGTATGTATCTTGCCGGTGCGAGGATTGATGAGCTGAGGCAGAGCATTCACATATGTGGCCAGGAGTTTTTTGAGTCCGCGGATATCAAGGATGAGCCGCACGATGGGGTGGCGGTCGGCATATTTTTCGAGAATTTCCTCAGTTGTGCTCCAGGCACCGCCTTTTGATTTCTTTGCGTCGGGGGCGATGGCAAGACGTTCGAAGAGTATTTCGCCGACCTGCTTGGGCGAGCTGACGTTGAAAGGTGTCCCGGCGAGGCGGTAGGCTTCCTGCTCGAGGGCGCCCATACGCGAGCTGAGTTTTATCGACATTTCGCGCAGGACTCCCACGTCGATGCGCACACCTTCGTATTCCATGCCGGCCAGCACGGCGGCAAATGGATTCTCGATTTTGTTGAAAAGCTCATCGAGATGGTCAGCTTTGAGTTTTTCCTCCAGAATAGGCATCAGCCGCAGCGATAGTGATGCGCGCTCGGCGGCTGCCGCGGCAGGGTCTTCGGCACCGTTGATGATGATTTTTTTGCGTTGGGGTGCGGTCAGCTCGTAGTCGGAGGTCTTATGGTTGAGGTAGGTGAGGGCGAGAGTGGGCAGGTCATGCTTGGTCTCTGGTGAGATGAGATAGTGGGCCACCGATGTGTCGAAATACGGAGCTGTCCAGCTGATGCCTTCGCGGCGCAGCAGGAGCATGTCGCGCTTGACATCGTGTCCGGCCAATGTGGCGCCCGATGCGAAAATCGGCTGCAAAAGCGATGCGACCTCTGCGCGGGCATCGGCGAAATCGGGCATCGGTATGTACACTGTATGGTCGGCTGAGGCTATGGCCACTCCCGAAATCTCCGCCTGCATGGCGGCCTCTCCGCGAGCCTCCACAGCTATACCGAAAGCCGGAGCTGATGCGATTTTTTCGAGTTGGAGCGCGATTTCCTCGGCTGTCTCGGCTACGACGTGCCGCAGCTCTATTGCCGGGGCGGCTGCTGCGGGAGCAGGTGCTGCGGCCGGTTCGTCGAAGAGCGACAGCTGGGCCGGCTTTGCCGGTGCTGAGGTAGCCGATGATGTGTAGCGCGCGGCGAGAGTGCGGAACTGCAATTCGTCGAATATGCCGAGCAGCGACTCTACGTCCGGCTCATGGCGCACAAGCTCGTCCGGAGTGATGTCGAGGGGGACATCGGTCTTGATCGTGACCAAATATTTTGAAAAACGGATCTGACTGTCGTTTTCTGTGATTTTTTTGCCTAATGCACCCTTTATTTCGGCTTTATGGTCGAGCATATTCTCTACGGAGCCCCATTGGGCAATGAGTTTGGCTGCCGTTTTCTCACCCACGCCCGGGCAGCCGGGCACGTTGTCGGAAGCGTCGCCTTCGAGTGCAAGCAGATCGATCACCTGCTCGGGGCGCTCTATGCCGTAGCGTTCGCACACCTGACGGGGGCCGCGGATCTCGAAACCTTGTCCGCGCAGAGCGGGGCGATACATGAATGTATTGTCGGTCACGAGCTGGCCGTAGTCCTTGTCGGGGGTCATCATGAAGGTGGTGAATCCCTCGGCGGAGGCTTTGCGGGCGAGCGTGCCGATTACGTCATCGGCCTCGTAGCGCTCAATTTCGATCACAGGGATGCGGTAGGCCGCCAGGATGCGTTTGATGTATGGAATGGAGGCGGTGATATCCTCGGGCTGTTTGTCGCGCTGGGCCTTGTACTCGGGATATTCCTCATGGCGGAAGGTCTTGCCGCCCGAGGGGTCGAAGCACACGGCTATGTAGCCGGGGTTTTCCTTGCGGAGCACTTCTTCGAGCGTGTTGACGAAACCGTATACGGCAGAGGTGTTGAAACCCGCCGTGGTCACGCGCGGCGAGTGTATCAGAGCGTAATAAGCGCGGTAGATGAGCGCATAGGCGTCGAGCAGAAACAGCTTTTTTTCTTCCATATCGTGAGGTGTCAGTTGCGGTAGATGAGTACGGTGGCTTGTGCGGCAATGCCCTCGCCGCGGCCTGTGAATCCGAGTTTTTCGGTAGTGGTGGCCTTCACGGAGACGGCCCCGAGCGGCAGATGCAGGTCTTCGGCTACGTTGCGGCGCATGGCGTCGATGTGCGGACGCATTTTCGGGGCCTGTGCCATGATGGTGATATCGACGTTGGATGGCAGCCAGCCTCCGGATTCATTGATGATCTCGGCCACCCGGCGCAGCAGGGCGCGGGAGTCGGCCCCTTTCCAGCGCAGGTCGGTATCGGGGAAGTGAAGGCCTATGTCGCCGCAGGCGGCCGCGCCGAGCAGAGCATCGGCCAGGGCATGGAGAGCCACGTCGGCATCGCTGTGGCCGAGCAGGCCGGTGGAGTGGGGGATATTGACTCCGCAGATGATGCAGTCGCGTCCTTCGACGAGGCGGTGCACATCGAAGCCGGAGCCTACGCGTATGTTGAGAGGATTTATTTGACCCATTCTACAGGATTTAATTTTTGTTTTTCGCGACGTATTTCGAAATGCAGGCGGCTGCGGTTGTCATCGTCGCGGTCTACGAATATTGTACCGAGAGTCTGTCCGGTCTTCACCTTGTCGCCTTTCTTGATACGCAGGCTTTCGAGTCCGCCGTACACGGTGAGATATTCGCCGTGGCGTATGATGACCACATTGTGGTAACCCTCCACACGGAATATCGACGAAACCACCCCTTCGAATACGGAGCGGGCCGATGTGCCGGCGGGGACCTCTACGTCGATACCGAGATTGTCCACCTTGACCTTGGCAAGATCGGGGTGGGTGTTTGTACCGAAATTTGATACGATGGAGTATCGGCCCGAGACGGGGAAGAGGAGTTTGCCCTTGTTGGCGGCAAAGGAGCCTGTGAGGGCGCGGTCGGCCGCAGCCTCAGATGCAAAGGTCGATTGAGCCGGTTTCTTGGTCGGCGCAGGAGTCGGGGCCGGGGTCGGTGTAGGCGTGGGCTCGGGTGTTGGTGCGGGCGCCGGCTTATTGGATGCTTTCGGTTTCGACGATTTAGTCTCGGATTTTGCTTTGGCCTCAGCCTTGGCCTTGGCTTCGGCTTCGGCCTTGGCTTTAGCCTCGGCGGCGGCTTTAGCGCGGGCTTCCTCCTCGCGACGGCGCTGTTCGGCAGCGCGGGCTTCGGCTTCACGGCGTTCGCGCTCGCGAGCCTCGCGTATTTCCTGATCGATCACCTTGTTTAATTCGCGTTCGAGAGCGGCGGCTTCATCGCGGCGTCGCTTCAGCTCGCGGTCGAGATCGGAGCCTTTCTTTTTGAGAGAGGCCACGAGTTTGTCGGCCGATGAGCGTTGGGTGGAGAGAGTGGCGCGTGTTTTTGAGAGCGATGCGAGGCTTGCCTTGCGTTGCTCCTGTATTTGTGCGAGATGCTCGCGTGCGGCTTCGAGTCGGGCAGCCGATTCGCTGATAGCCTTGGAGCGTTTGCCGTTGGCTTTGGCGAGCTGGCGCAGATAGTTGAGACGCCGCCATGCCTGTCCGAATGATTCCGACGAGAAGATGAATGCCATGTCGCTCATGCCCTGGCGGCGGCTGCGTACCTCGCGGAGCGTGCGGGCATAGTTGGCCTTGAGCTTCCGGGTAGTGGAGTCGAGCAGGGCTATGGAGTCATTGACGGTGGCGAGTGCTTTGTTGAGGGAGTCGAGACTTGCGTTCAGAGTGCGGATTGTATCGTTGTTGAGATTGATCTGCGCTTCGAGCGATGTGAGTTTATTGAGTTCGCGCCGTGTCTTTTCCTGATTAGCGCGGATATCGGCTTGTGTGCGCTTGATGCGTTGCTCCGTGCGCTGGCGATCGGCGCGCACGTCTTTTGAGGTGCGTTTTTTAGCCGCAGCGAGACCGCATGACAGGATGCAGGCCACTAATATGATGATCAACGATTTGTGGCGCATCTTACAGCTGCTTTACTGCGGTGAGGAGTTGTGTGAGAGTGAGGCGCTTGTAGCCTGATGCAGGTACGGTCCAGGAGTCGGAGCGTGAGCCGTTCCACTCGGCTTTGGCGAGATCCCAGATGATTTCAGCATTCACTTTTTTGTTTTTTACGGTGGCATCTATGGCGATATCGGATGCGGCACGACCTGCCACTGTGGAGAGGAAGTCGCTGAACGAAGCTCGGAATTGGGCATTGGCCGATGTGGTGATATCGAGGGCAGCCAGCTCCGGCGTTGGTGTGACGGTGTATGCCCAGTCGATCGAGCCCATTTTCTTTGCCGGGCTGAGTGTGTAGCCCAAAGGTGCGACTTCGACCTTGAACGGAGCTTTGGCAAGCTGAGCCTCGCCGGGGTAGAATGCTTGGCCGAGCAGGATGTCCTGGACGTTGCCGAGGGTGATGCCGGTGCGGTCGGTGAGTGATGCGAGCGGCATGGCGCACATGACTTTGTGGAGTTTGTCGACGAGCCACAGCGAATCGGTATCAGCGTGGAGCACGGCCATCTCCATGCCGAGCACGCGGAGCGATAGGTGCAGCGAGCGGTCGCGCACCATGGTGGCACGGCCCGAGAAGCTGAAGGAGAGCGGGCTGCTGAGCCGCAGTTTGAAGGATGAGTACACCGACTGCCAGGGCTGATAGTCGGCGGCCATCACTGAGAGGATATTGCGGGTATCTATTGTGCGGACGGCCGTCTGTCCGCTGGCAGTTGATACTGAGGAAGCCTTGCGTGAGGATGAGCAGGAAGCGCCTGCGAAGAGTATCAAAATTGCCGATGCTGTGAGGAGAAGATGTGATATGTTGATGGTTCGGGAGAATTTCATTCAAAAAAGTATGTTTTATGGGTCACTTTTTTCTTGATTTTTTCGTTGTTGGGATCGAGCGCAAGTGCTTTTTCCCAATAGACCACGGCCTGCTCGGGCTCCCCGTTCATGAAATAAATGTCGCCGGCGTGGTCGTAGACTTCCGATGAGGGCAGATCGTCGTAAAAAACTTCTTCAACGACTTCCGCGATTTCGGTCTCCACATCGGTCGAATCACCGATGAGCACGGAGTCACTGTCACCGATGATGCTGTCGACCTCGGCTGAATACATCGAGAGAGCAAGGTCAATCTGCAACTTTGCAGCAGGGTAATCCTTGCGCTTGAAGAGCACCCATGCGTATGTGTCGATGTAAGTGGGATTGTGGGGGGCAGACTGGACGGCCTTTTCGGCGAGCTGGAGAGCCTTGTCGAGCTCTATGCCGTCGACGGCACGGAAATATGCGGCATTGTTCTGGGTGCCGGCGTTCATGGGGTTGAGAGCGAGCGATCTTTCGTATTCGGCGAAGGCGCTGTCGCGCAGGCCGAGTTTGTAGAGATTGTCGCCGCGGGCCTGATGGAGGTCGGAGAGAGCGTCGTTGTTGTTGAAACTTGAGGTGTCGAATGAGTCGAGTACCTCGATTGCTTCGGCCGGACGGTCGATGAGCGAGAGATAGGCCGCCGTGTATATCGTGAAGAGCATGTTGTCGGGGAAGAGCGGTATGGCACGGCGTCCTGCGTCGATGGCCGCGATGGTGTCGCCGGCGCTGATCGATGTCTGCATGAGCAGCTGCCAGTTGCTTGCATCCTCGGGCTGGAGATCCACGGCGTAACCGAATTGCTCGGCGGCTGCCGCAAAGCTGTCGTTGACGGCGAGGAATGATCCGTAGAGCGAATGAAGATCCGGCTCGGCGGGATGTATCAGCTCCATGCGGTCAAAAAGATTGCGGATCGAAGCCGTGCGTGATGTGTCGCCGTAGAGCGCGCGCACGTAATTGGTGAGTATCTCGAATTTCGGTTCAAATTCGAGGTTGGTGCTCTCGAGGGCCCGGAAAACTTCGGTATCGTAGCGAGCCGAGTCGCCCTCCGACATATAAAATTCGGCGCGCATCAGATACGCCTGGCCAAATGTGGAGTCGAGCTCGCAGGCGCGGTCGTAGTAGCGGATGGCCGAGTCGGGCATGCCGAGTGCGTCGTATGACGAGCCAACGATGAGATTGATCTCCGGATCGGCGGGCGCAGTGCTGAAGAGGTGGTTTATCTCGCGGGCGATTGCCACGGTATCGCGGGTGAGCGAGAGTGCGCGGATGCGGTGGCTGATGAGGGTGGCGTCGGAGCCCATTCCAGCTTCGAGGCGGTCGTAGATCGCCATGGCGCTGTCGAGTCCGGCTGTGTCACCGTCAACCACTTTGACGGCCTGCACCCATGCGTAGTTGAGGGCGAAGTCGGGTCGGCCGGGGAAATTTTCGGTGAGGAGGCGGTATGTATTCTCGACGTCCTCGTAGCGTGAAAGCTTGATGGCGAGATTGGCGAAGCGGGAGCCATTGTCGGCATCGGCGGGATTGTTGAGGTACCGGCGGCGTATGGCTTCGTAAGATTCGGCATACTGGGCGGAGTCGCCTATACCGGTGGCATAGAGTATTTCGCCCTTGAACGCGGCAATGTCGATGTCGGTGGGGTCAAGCTCTGAAGCACGGTCGAGCAGGAGGTAGGCGCGGTCGACGGCTCCGTCGTTGAGAGCGGCCACTCCTTCCAAGAAGAGGTAGGCGGCCTTGTCCTTGATGCGTGCGGTGTCGCGTCGGTCGCCTGTGCGGGCGCCTCCGGACAGGGAGCCAATGATGGCGGCTGCCAGCAGTATGAGGGGAAGATATATTCTGCGCATTTGGAGAGGATTATTCGAGACCGGTATGGCCGAATGCTCCGTCGCCTCGCACGGTTTTGTCGATGCGGTCCACTTCTTCCCATTCCACGTGGGTGTAAGATGTGATGACCATCTGGCAGATGCGTTCGCCGTGATTGACCACAAACGGTTCTTTGGAGAGATTGATGACGATAACACCGATTTCGCCGCGGTAGTCGGCATCGACAGTGCCGGGGGAGTTGGCCAGTGTGATGCCGTGTTTGAGAGCGAGTCCGCTGCGGGGGCGTATCTGCATTTCGTATCCCTGCGGGAGCTGTACGTAGAGTCCGGTGGGTATGAGCACGCGTTCGCCGGGTTGTATCACTCGTGGCGATCCGAGGCAAGCGCGCACGTCCATGCCGGCTGCGGATGGAGTGGCGTATGCCGGCAGCTCCATGCCTGATTTATTGATGATTTTTACCTTGAGTCTGTCCATGTGAATACAACAAGCGAGATTGTCAAATTGTTACGCGCAGAGTTACTGAACCGGCCTTGAGGATGTAGATTCCGCGGGCATTTACTTTGAGGCGGGATGTGCCGGCGCGGAGCGATGCCTGTGCAATGGGCTGTCCGAGGATGGTGAAGACCTTGACGCTGATGGCTTTGGGTGATGTGAGGTAGATGTATCCGTCGCGAGTGGTCACATCTATTTTATCGGAGTCGCCCGGGTCGGCGGCAGAAGCGGTGGAGGCGGCTGCCACGGTCTCCCATCGTGCGCCCGTCTGAGCGCTTGCGTCCGGTGTGGCGAAGCATGTCGCGGCGGCAAGCAGGGCAATGCTGTATAGGAGTCGTGGAGCTGATATTTTCATCGGTCGGTAATGGTCATTTCGCCGGCGAGTGGTACTGAGAGGTGTCGTATCACCTCGTCGTGGCTGAGGTTGAGTGCAAAGAGGTGCATCATCTTGGTGATGGCAGCCTCGAATGTGATGTCGTGGCCTGATACTACGCCGCAGGTTGAGAGAATGTCGCCGGCCAGATAGCGGCTCGCGTGTACTGAGCCGTTGACGCACTGAGTGACATTGAATACTACGATGCCACGCTCGCAGGTGTCGCGGATGGCGTCGGTGAACCACTTGGCGGTGGGGGCGTTGCCGGCGCCATATGTGCGCAGCACTATGCCCTTGATGCCGGGTGTGTGGGTGAGGTGGCGGAGGGTGCTCTCTGTGAGTCCGGGAAATACGTCGATGCACATCACGGATGTGTCGAGGCCGAGGTTGAGCTTGAGATTACGGCCATGGTTGCGCGAGAGTGCGTCGAGGTCGTAGGATATGCCGAGGCCTATCTTTGCCAGATAGGGGTAGTTGTTGCTTTTGAATGCGTTGAAGTGGTCGGCGGAGCGTTTTGTGGACCGGCATCCGCGCCAGAGATAGTTTTCGAAAAGTATTGCTACTTCCTGCACCATGGGGCGGCCGTCGGAATGTTTCTCGGCGGCAATCTGGAGTGCGGTGATGAGGTTTTCCTCGCCGTCGGTGCGCACTTCTCCGATGGGGAGCTGTGAGCCGGTGATGATTACCGGTTTGGCGAGATTCTGCAGCATGAATGACAGAGCGGAAGCCGTGTAGGCCATCGTGTCGGTACCGTGAAGCACGACAAATCCGTCATAATCATCGTAATTTTTGGCGATGCTTTCGGCGATGTGCCGCCAGTGGTCGATATTCATATCGCTTGAGTCCAATGGCGGCTTGAATTGAATGTTGTCGATCTGATAGTGTAACATCTTGACCTTGGGCACGTTCTCCATCAGATGCGAGAAGTTGAACGGCTTCAGGGTCTTGGTGATCGGGTCTTCAATCATGCCTATGGTCCCGCCGGTGTATATAATAAGGATACGAGGCTGCATGGCGTCAGTATTTGATGATGATGCTAATGGAAAGCAAAGATACAAAACATTCTGAGAAAATCAAAGATTTTTCGATATAAGTGAGTTTTGATAAGATGTTGACTGCCGAATGCATTGACGCGAGGATAGTGTGGGTGGCACGACCGCAGGTGTGCGGCTAAAGACAATATATCCAAGGTCGACTGGCTGACGCATCGGGCTGAGCAGGATGAAAAAAAACAGCCCCGGCGGTGTGGCGGGGCTGTCTGATATTGTGAA
>CANSGE010000009.1 GCA_947646295.1 uncultured Bacteroidales bacterium | reverse complement strand
GTGCCATGTGCGGCGCGGCATCCCCCGCGACACGCTTAAAGCGATGCTGTCGTTTTCGGGTGCGGATATTTTCGGACAGATGAGTTTCGTGGCCCGTGTGCAGTGTCTGCTTATCATCCTCAACCGTCTCGGCGGCACAGTGCTCAATGCTGCCGGCTCCATCACAATGACCGTCACCGGTGCCATTTCGCAATTCGGCTACTCCATCATCAACGCCTTCCGTCCGCAGATCGTACAGCAATATTCGATGGACAACATCAAATATATGTGTACACTCATCACAAACGCATCGAAATTCGCCACCCTGCTGCTTTCGCTCGTTGCCGTGCCGGTGATCATCAACATGGATGTAGTGTTGCATACCTGGCTCACCGAAGTGCCGCGTTATACCACTGTATTCTGCCAGATAGCGATATCCGCCGAATGGTTTCTGCTGATAGTCTTCGCGCTCAACTGCGGCGTACATGCCACCGGCAAAATGGTGGCTTTCAGCGTCATCTCCGGATCTATTTACTTAGCCGAAATCCCCGGTATGTACTATGCGATACGTCTCACGTCGCTGCCTCAGGCCGCCTATGTGCTGCATCTCGGAGTGATGCTGTGCCAGATCGCCGTATCATCGCTGATACTCAAGCGGCATGTGCCCCAATTTCCTCTATGGAGATTTGTCCGGGGAGGCGTTTTTCTGCCCTTGGCGATCACACTTGCCGGGGGATGCATCTCATGGTTTGCCGTTTCGGGTATAGGCAACGCATGGATATCTGTAGGCATCTCATGCTGCGTCAACGCTATTGTGATCCTCACACTCACATGGCTGGTAGCCATCGACAGGGACACAAAAGCTGATATAAAGCAAAAAATTCGGTCGAAATTAAGCCATAGCATATGAAAAAGATACTTTTCACTTGTTTACGGATGAATGTAGGCGGTATCGAGAAAGCTATGATCGGCTTGATGAACGCGCTTGATCCGGCAGAATATGATATCCACCTCGGACTGATTTTCATCGAAGGCGGCTTGCTCGACCTTATTCCTGAGCATGTAAAGGTGCATCGGCTCGGTGCACTTACCGAATACGCCGATATCGTGGAATGTCCGCGGCGCAATATTCCACGGCGTATCATGCACGGCGAGTGGCGGCTTGCGGTGCCGGCTCTTTGGCATTACATGCTCGCCCAATCCCGGAAGACATTGGCGCCATATATCAGCTGGCTGCTCCGCGACAACCGTCCCGGCGGACGTTTCGCCGATACAGACCTCGATGGCGAATTTGATCTGGCGATAGACTTTCCCGGCTTCCCCGGCGAATACCTCGGCTACTACGTCAACAGACATATCCGTGCAAAAAGACGCGCCACGTGGGTGCACTTCGATCTTGACCGCGTACACATGCGGCCACGCTCGGCACGGGAAATATACGGCGAGACCGACCGTATATTCTGCGTATCCGACAAGGCTCGCGAGCAAGTCATCACCCGCCATCCGCAATACGCCGAAAAGACGGCGATCTTCCACAATATAATTGATATAAAGGGTATCATGCAGCTCGGTGATGTCGCTTCTGACTATACAGCTGCCCCCGGCTGCCTCAATATAGTCACCGTAGGGCGCACCACCGTGCAGAAAGGTCAGGACATAGCCTTGGCCGCTTTGAAAATATTACTTGACCGCGGCGAAAAAGTATTCTGGCATTTTGCCGGATACGGCCCTGAATTCGAAAAATTCAATGAATTGGCACGCACGACAGGTGTGGACGCTCATTGCCGCTTTTACGGAGCGCAGACCAATCCCTACCCTTTTATGAAAGCGGCCGATCTGTATGTGCAGCCGTCACGCTTCGAGGGCTACGGTATCACTTTGGCCGAGGCAAAAGTATTCGGGCTGCCCATTGTGGCGACAGATTTCGTCGGGGCCTCCGAGCAGCTCGCAGGCATCAGCAATGCCCGCATAATCGACAATTTTGTAGCCGATGACGAGCTTCATCAGGAAGATGCCCTGCGCCTCGCCGAGGCGATACTCGCCCACAAAAATGCACCGCGTATCACCCCCGACCTCCATGCGCTCACCAACAACGCCGAGCTGCAGTCATTCCGCGACTTTATCGACGGGAAAAGTCACTCGTAAAGATAATCTATAAACTTATCGAGGTCAGATTTCTGCTTTGCTGTGATTTTGGCATAACGGGCCAGCGAAGCCTCCGACATCGCTTCGTGTTTGTCAGTTTCGGCCACAGCAAGCAGGCGCCCCATTATTTCCTCGATCGAGAAAGGATTGAAATACATGGCGGCGTCGCCGAGGACCTCGCTGACAGATGTGACAGGCGATGCCACCACCGGAATACCATAGCGCATTGCTTCGAGCGGTGGATAGCCGAAGCCTTCATTCAGGGTCGGATATACGAAACAATAGGCATCATGGTACAGCTGCTCGAGCTCATCATCATCCACATAGCCCAGCAGCTCGAAGCGGTCGGGATTCTTTATTTTATATTTGAGATTGTCAGCCGACGCCACCCCTGTGACTATAGCTTTGAAGCCGGCGAGCTGTCCATGGCTGAAGAGGCGGTCGAAAGCCTGGATGGCACGCAGATTGTTTTTCTCCCAGCGCGTGCCGCTCACCATCAGGAAATATTTATCATCGCGGCGGCGCGTAGTGGCCGGAGTGTCGGAGGATGTTGACGGGCTGAAAAACACCGGTATCTCAAGCTTGTCAAACTGCGGGAAAAACGCCCTGAAAGAATTGCGGGTATGCTCCGATACGGCAATAAAACTGATATCGGGATCATCGGCGAAATTAGTAAAGCGCCATGATTCGTGACGGTTCATGAATTTCGGGGCATACTTGCGCAACAAAAATTTGATTTTCTCGATATTAGGCTGCCTGTATTTCCAGAAATAGCTGTCGAGCGGAGTTTCGAGCCATCGGAGACCGTGCAGGGTCACACAACGTTTCACACCCTTGAGATTATCGAAATCAGCTCGCGAGAGAGCCTGATAAAGCAAATCCGGCTTCTCGGCGTCAACGATTTCACGCAAAGTCTTGCCCGCTATGTCGATGGCCTTGACTCCCGGACGGTCGCAGAGAGCTTTCATATCAGGATTGAACCATTTCGACGAATCATAGATGACCGAGACCGGCAAGCCCCGTTCCACGATGCGCTTGAATACAATTTCGGCATATCGGCCACCACCGTGACGCTTGACGCCGCCACGTTCAGGCTGCGAGATCTCAAGATTGAAGAGTACTTTTTTTGACATTTCAGTTGGGGATGGATGTGACCACCAAGGGCAATTTGTTGCGTGAGGTATAGGTAAGGCCGTCATATGATACGCGGCGGATGTCAAGACGCAGGTTGTCTTTCCCGAAAAGATCAAATGTGGCCTTACGTATTTTTTCAATATCGGATTCCATGAATCCGTCTTCAGTGACAATATTAAGCACCGCTGCGCCGGCTTCAGTCTGTATAAATTGCGCCTGGGCCGTATGCGGATACATTTTCACCAAGGTAGAGAGAGCGGCGTTGCCGATGCGTTTGCCGTCGATACCGATTATATTTGTACTGTTTCGGCCGTTGATAGCCGAGATCCCGGGCACAGGCACCGGAATACCGGAGGGTGATATGACCCGTCGGCCGGCAATGTCGGCAGCCGGCAGGATCACATCATCTGTACGGTAGCGGATGAGCGGGAATGCGTCATTTATCAAAGACGTGGCCACTACATGATCATTGTGATATTCCGCCACCGAATATCCGGGTGATTCGAAATATCCCGGCAATGTAGGGTGCTGATCGATACTGAGCGTGCGCTCCGTTGACCCGTAATGATCAAAAATACGGCAATTGAACGTTTCCTCTATCATGCGTTTCTGCGCCGGATAAAGTGTCTCTGACGATGTGAAGGCTATGGGTATATCGAGCCGGATGCCGCGGTCGTGCATCAGCATGGCAAGATTGTGGAGCGAACTCGGATAAGCCTCGATTGCACGTGGCTTATGGCGGCGAATCAGCGTGACATAATCTTGCAAATGCTCATCATTGATCAGGAAGCTGGATAGATAGAGCGTATTGGATACATCGACCTTGAGCGACATGCAATCGCCACGGAGATTGCCGCGCAACGATACAAGCGCGTCGCCATACTCGAAGCCGCACAGGCGCCGATACACCACAAAATAAGCCTGCTCGCGCCAGAGCGAGTCCCAGCTTTCGTATACCGTAAGCGGGACGCCCGTAGTGCCGGAAGTATGCGCGGTGACCAGGCCGAGGGGGCGCCGGGTGAGCAAATCCTCGGGAGCCTTACGGAACATTGAGGATGTGATCACAGGCAGGCGGCCGATGTCGTCCACCGACCGGATATCATTGATGGAGATACCATGGTCGCCATACAATTTTTTATAAAACGGCGAGCGTGTGATAGCCTTGCGGAAGATGTGCAGGAAGCGTTCATTGCGATAGTCGGCAAGCTCCTCCGGCGACATATGGTATAGCCGTTCGACCTCCTTGATCCGGCGGCCGATCACCGGCTTGCTCCGTAGCATATATTTGGCTGTCTCCTTGAAATATTTGAGATTCATATGTTGCGGTTATTGATTGGAATAGGGCCTGTGCAGGCCAGTGGAGATGGCGATACGGCGAACGAGTCTGAAACTGCGTCGTTTCAACCAGCATATACGTTCACCCAAGCGGCCGTTGGAAGTGCGGGTACGCAGCAGACGATCGGCAATTCCCGACCGTAATGCTACCATGCGGCGGTATTGCTTGTCATCGGGCGATTGGCCCTCAGCATTCTCGAGCCGCGCGACGGTAAAATTGTGGTCGGGGTGAAGGCTGTTGTCTGATGTCTCGAATTTCAAAGGAATAAGTGAGACATTTCCATTGTCCCATTTGACAGCAAGCTCATGACAGATATCGCGGTTGCGGAATTTCAATAATCTGTCACCGAATTTAGTTTCCGGCAGCATGAAATTTCCTACAGAATAGACGATGGTTTTCCCTTTGTAGTACTCAACCGGCAGGATGACGTGTGGATGGTGTCCGACAATCAGATCAGCACCTGCGTCAACCATCATATGGGCCAGCTGACGGTCGGCAGGATCCGGCAGATCAAATTGTTCCCGACCCCAGTGGGGGTAGCAAACGATCAATGAATCGGGATCGTCAGAGCGCAACCGCTTTATTTCTGATATGACTTTGGCGGGGGAGAATAGCTTCAGAGAATGTTCGCAGGCGTATGTTGCGAATGTTATGAGGTGAATCTTCCGGTCGTCATGGGTAAATGTGAGCAAGTCATGATTGCGCAGCCCGAAATTCAGTATATTCCGTTCATTGAGCCAGCGGCATGTATTGCTTATGTCGGCCTTGTAATCTAAAATATGATTATTACATAAGGACACCACCCCGACATTGCATTTCTCAAGGACCTCAGCTACCGCCGGGCTTGAGTAGAGCGAGAATTTATCAGAATACCGGAACCGTGAAACCTCGCTACGGTCGGTCAGGACCGCTCCCTCGAGATTTGCCACGGTAAGAGAATCCTTGAAAATATGCTCGACCGCACTGACATCCGCCGTGGTATCGAACGGGATTGTTATATCACCGATAAATATTATAGACATTGATAAATGGCTGTTTCAGTTTATATTAATAACGGCAGGAATGGTCAAGGCCGGTGTTCGTCAAGAATGCTTTCATAAACACCTTTCAATCTCGCGGCCATAGTCTCGATATTGTGGTTTTTACGGATGAATTCCATCGCATGCCGCCCCATATGGTCCATATCGCCATTGACAATTTCCGAGATAGCAGCTGCGTAATCCTCCGCCTTCGATTCTACCGGGAGGACTTTACCACACTCGGAAGCTATGTCGGAGCAGAAGCCCTGGTCGGAGGTGACCGGTATCAGGCCGGCTGCCATCGCCTCGATCAGAGAGTTGGATTGCCCTTCACCTATATGGCGTGTCGGGAAAAGGAAGATGTGCATCTTTTCAAGTTCTTCCTTAAGCTCGTCCGGAGTGAGTAAACCGAGATATGTGAGTCCGGGGATATCGATTGCTTCACGCTTTATATCAGATGCAATCGGTCCGGCAAAGAAAATACGGAACCGCCCATCGAGCAGCCGACGGATTTCGAGTATTGTGTCAACTCCTTTGGCGCCGGTGATGCGACCGAAGTAGAAGATATTGTAATGGCCATCTTTTGCACGGGGCTTGAATCCCGCAGGGACATCATATGTACAGTTGGGTAGATATATGGGAGAGGCATCCACTCCGATTTCTTCCTTAATGCCGGTGATATATGCTTTCCCCTCCACCGTGATAGCCGTGGCCCCTGAGAGCAATTGCTGGAGGTTACGACGATAGGAGGCCGAGCGGCTCCGATAGTATTTCAAAAGCGAGCCGGCTCTGATATCAAGCAGCAACGGGATCCTGAGTCGGGCTGCCATTTTGACAAGCAGCCTCGCAGGGAAGAGGAGATTGCCATAGAGAGGAGTAAAATGGATGATTGTATCCGTGGTATCTCTGTAGCGCAGCAGCCGGAGCGGCTGGAGCAGCAGCTTGAGATACACGGCTTTGCCTGCCTGTCCAAGTTTACGGTTCACTACCGGATATGGATATTCCTCTACCTCGACTCCGAGATTGCGCAAAGCGGTGATGTTTTTACGATTGGCAGTCTCGAAGCCTCCTGTACCCGGCTTACCGGGGGCAGCAATAGGACCGAAATATAGAATTTTCATAAGATCAGACAGCTTCTTTGATTTGCCAAAATTACAAAATCTTCGTAGATTTGCAAAAAATTCACCGTAGAAAACATTTGACGGTTTGCCGTCGCTTTACTATCTTTGCACACATCATGAACAGACAAGGCAAATTATACTTCAGATACGGCACCATGGGGTCGGCCAAGACCGCTCTGCTGCTGACGACGGCCTACAACTTCGAGGAGCGCCACATGGATTACCTGTGCCTGAAGCCCGTCATTGACACTCGCGAACAACGCAACGTGATACATTCGCGCATCGGTATCGAGCGCGAATGCCGGTGGATATATGCCACCACCGACCTGTATCAGCTCGCGCTCGACCTCTATCGCGACGAGCGGCGTGTGGTCGACTGGTATCTCATCGACGAAGCCCAGTTTCTCACCACAGACCAGGTCGACCAGCTCGCCCGTGTGGTGGACGATCTTGGCAGCAACGTCATCTGCTACGGCCTGCGCACCGACTTCAAGTCGCATCTTTTCGAGGGTTCGCGCCGGCTTTTCGAGATAGCCGACACAATCGATGAAATCAAGTCGACCTGCAATTGCGGACACAAGACCATCGTCAACGCCCGTATCGACAGCAACGGCGACTTCGTGGAAGAAGGCGAGCAGGTGGAAATCGGTGGCGACGACCGCTACGTGGCTGTTTGCCGCCGCTGCTGGCGCAACAAACATATCGAGCAGAGCAGCCGTGCCACCCTGCCACTCGAATTTGATAAAATAGACCATCAGAAACTCGACTTATGATAGCATGTAATCTCAACGACTCCGATCGTTACCGCTCACTCTCACCCCGCATCGACGCCGCCCTCACATGGCTGCGCGACAATATCACTTCACTGCCCGAGCCGGGCACATGCATTGAAATCGCTGATGGCGTCACCGTCAAGAGCGAGGCCCCGGCACTTGTGCCCATCGAGAAAGCGTGCCTTGAGGCCCACCGCCGGTACATAGACATACATGTGCCGCTGCGCGGTATGGAGACCATCGGTTGGGCACCCGTGGCGGCTCTTGTATATCCGCGCGGAGAATACGACGAGGCAAAAGACGTGATTTTCTATGGCGACGCTTCGCAATCGCGCCTGCATCTGCGCCCGGGACAGATTGCAATATTCTTCCCCGAAGATGCTCATGCCCCAAATATCGGATTGGGTAATCATCGAAAACTTTGCGTCAAAATACTTGTTTAATACTTTATGACGCGGAAAATCCGCTGATTGCATCTTTCAAAAACCTGTCTTATGAAAAAGTTCCTCACATTTGCGATACTATTATGCTGTCTGGTCGGTATGACATCGGCCACACCCGACTTTCACAACGAAAGCGTGACCTATAAAGTAATGTACAAGTGGGGACTCATCAATAAGAAAGCCGGCGAGGCCACCATCACCATGCAGCGCAAGGGCAACCGCTATTCAGCCCGGCTTGTAGCTGCCTCCGAGCCCTGGGCCGACCGCTTCTATCAAGTGCGCGACACTCTCTTGGGCACCATCGACGCCCATACGATGATGCCGCTCGAATATCAGAAAATAGCCCACGAGGGCAACGAAGACAAGCACGACGTGGTGAAATTCTCACGCAGCGGCAACAACGTCACAGGGCATACCACGCGTAAAGTAATCAAAAAAGGTGTGCTGAAAATTGACGACAAGCGCACGCTGCAGGCCACCGGGCCTACCGTCGACATGCTTTCTTCATACTTCTACATGCGCTCCCTGCCATTCCAGGATTGGAAACCGGGCCATGAAGCCTCGATAAGCATCTTTTCGGGGAAAGCCAAGGAAAAACTGACATTCAAATACCACGGCATCGAGACTCTCTCCCTGGACGGCACCGACTACCGCTGCTACCATATCACATTTATTTTCACAGGCGATGGCGGTAAAAAGACCTCCGACGATATGGACGCATGGATCACCACCGATACACGCCGGCTCCCTGTGCAACTCGAAGGCAAACTGCCTGTCGGGAAAGTGCGTTGCCAACTCGTAAAATCTTCACACTGAGCGCATCATGAAGTGGCTTAAAAAGACGATCGACCGCTCGCTGGCAATCTGGCGATACGTCAGTGAGGGAGTCTGGCACGACACACGCCAGACCAAGGGTGTCAATATAGTGAAGACGCTCAATCTCTCAATCCGCTCATTTCTCAATGCCGATATCCAGACGCAGGCATGTGCCATCACCTACCGTACTTTGCTCGCCATCGTTCCGGCATTGGCCCTGCTTTTCGCCATCGGCCGCGGATTCGGGCTGCAAAGCACACTGCAAAACGAACTTTTCAAAATATTTCCGGCTCAGAAGACAGCAGTCTCTTACGCGATGAACTTCGTCGACTCTTATCTGAGCCAATCTTCCGAAGGCATTTTCGTAGGCGTGGGCATAGCTTTCCTGCTATGGACATTGATTTCACTGTTGAGCAATATCGAGGATACTTTCAATCTCATCTGGGGTGTGAAACAAGGCCGCAGTTTCGGCCGCAAGATCACTGACTACACAGCCATGCTGCTCATTCTGCCGATAATACTGATATGCATCGGCGGTCTGTCGGTGCTTCTGAGTTCGTCGTTGCGCACCATCCTGCATTTTCATTTTTTCTCTCCCATCATACCAATCCTGCTTGAAGGTGTATCGTGGATGCTTACATGGTTTTTCTTCGCGATGCTCTATGTGCTCATCCCCAATACCAAGGTCAAGATTACCAATGCCCTCATAGCCGGTGTCTTTGCCGGCTCGGGCTTCCTGATACTACAGTGGATATTCGTGACGGGGCAGATGTACGTGGCGCGCTACAATGCCATCTACGGATCATTCTCATTTCTGCCCTTGATGCTCATATGGGGCCAGCTCACATGGGTGATCACCCTGGCAGGCGGAGTGATATGCTATTCGTCGCAAAATATATTCATGTATAGCTTCGACAGCGCCATCAACAACATGTCGTCATCGTATTACAGCCGCATCATCATAGCCGTGTGCACCATTGCCGTGCAGCGCTTCGTGAAAGGTGAGGGTGCGATGGTGATATCCGAAGTGGTGCGTCGCTACAACCTGCCGCCACGCCTGGTAAGTCTGATGTGCGACCGCCTCGTCAAAGCCCGCATCCTCTCGGTAGTAGAGGTGGATCCCAAGCACGACATCACGGGATATCAGCCGGCTATTGACCCGGCGAAGCTCACCGTCGCCGAGCTCTTCAACCGCCTCAACGCCACAGGAGCAAACAACTTCATACCCGACTTCGGGAAGAATTTCCCCGGAGTTGTGGCCGTGGCCGATAAAATACTCAAGAATGAGACCGCCCTGACTTCCTCAATGAAGCTGAGCGATATCAACATAGAACACCCAACTCTTAATTCAAAACAATCATGAAAAAAGTAATCGCAACCCTCAACGCCCCCGGCGCAATCGGTCCTTACTCACAGGCAATCGACACAGGCACATTTGTATACGCATCCGGCCAGATACCCATCAATCCCGCCGATGGCAAAATACCCGACGGCATCAAGGCCCAGACCCTCCAGGCTATCGCCAACGTGACCGGTATCCTCAACGAAGCAGGCCTCACACTGGACAATGTCGTGAAAACCACTGTGTACCTTGCCGACATGGGCGACTTCAAAGCGATGAACGAAGTATACGGCGAAGCTTTCTCGGCTCCCTACCCCGCACGCTCGGCTGTGGCAGTCAAAGAGCTCCCCATGAAAGTCCTTGTCGAAATCGAAGTACTCGCAGTACGATAAACATATGATACAGCTCCAGATAGAAAACCTCACTAAAAGCTATGGCGACCGACTGCTTTTCGGCGACATAACATTCGGAATCAACGAAGGCGACAAAATCGGTATCGTAGCCAAAAACGGAACGGGAAAGACGACTCTGCTGTCTGTCATTGCGGGCAATGAAGCCCCTGATTCAGGCAACATCATAGCCCGCAACGGTCTCCGCATCGGATATCTGGAGCAAAAACCTACTTTTGAAGGCAACCCCCCCGTCGCGCAGGCGGCTCTGGCCGCCTGCCGCGATGCGGCGGCCGACGTCGTGCGCCGCTATGAGGAGGCCATGGCCTCGGGTGACGACTCCAAGCTCACCGCCCTGCTGCATGAAATGGACGCCGCAGGTGCGTGGGATTACGAAGACCGCCTCCGCCAACTGCTCACACGTCTCGGCGTGAATGACATGGGGGCGCGGGTGGACACGCTTTCCGGAGGTCAGCGCAAACGCGTGGCCCTCGCCGCCGTACTGATGGCGGAACCTGAACTGCTCATCCTCGACGAGCCCACCAACCACCTCGACGTGCAGGTGATCGAATGGCTCGAAAATTATCTCAAACGCGCACGCATGTCGCTGCTGATGGTCACCCACGACCGTTACTTCCTCGATCGCGTGTGCAACCGCATCATCGAGATGGCCGACCAGGCTATCTATATCTACGACGGCAACTACGACTATTATCTGCGTAAGCGCGCCGAGCGTATCGAGGCCATGACAGCCGAACTGGCAAAAGTGCGCAATACGCTGCGCCGCGAGCAGGAGTGGATGAGCCGCCAGCCGCAGGCCCGCGCCGGGAAAGCGCAATACCGCATCGACTCATTCTACGACCTGAAGGAACGCGAGCGCAACGGCATCCGGCCCGAGCGCGACGTAAACCTGTCGGTAGAAGCTTCGTACATCGGCTCGAAAATATTCGAGGCGCAGAACGTCTGCAAAGCCTTCGGCGACAAAGTAGTGCTCCGGGATTTCTCATACACCTTCGCACGCTATGAGAAAGTAGGTATCGTGGGGCCTAACGGCGTGGGAAAATCCACTTTCATAAAAATGCTGCAAGGTATCGTGCAGCCCGACAGCGGCACATGGCAGCTCGGCTCCACTGTGCGATTCGGCTACTACTGTCAGGACGGTCTCCAGCTCGATCCCGGCAAAAAAGTGATAGATGCCGTCACTGAAATCACTGAAGAAATCGACATGGGGTCGCACCGGCTATCTCCGATGCAATTCCTCAATAAATTTCTCTTCAATCCGGCCGACCAGCAGAAATACATCCACACTCTCTCGGGCGGCGAACTTGCGCGCCTGCATCTGGCCACAGTGCTGATGCGACGCCCCAATTTCCTGATCCTCGACGAGCCGACAAATGATCTGGACATCGTCACCCTCGGTATACTTGAGGAGTATCTCGCCGACTTCGAGGGCTGCCTGATCGTGATCAGCCACGACCGATATTTCCTCGACAACATCGTGCAACACCTCTTCGTGATGACAGGCGGTGGCGAAATCAAGGATTTTCCGGGCACTTACAGTGAATACGCCGTATGGCGCGACTCACAAGCTGCACAAAGCGCCGCTCCACGGCAGGAAAAAGCCGAACGCCCCCAGCGCAAGGAACGTCCGGCTAAAATGTCTTTCAAGGAGCGGAAGGAATTTGAGAGCTTAGGTGAGGAAATCGAAACTCTTACAGCCGAAAAAGCCGAGCTTGAGGCAAAATTCAATTCCGGCGAGACTCTCGACGATGTAGCCGCCCTCTCAATGCGCTATAATGAAGTGAGCGCGCTGCTTGATGAAAAGGAGATGCGCTGGCTCGAATTGTCAGAGAAGGCATGATTTTGCCATAGCATCGCGTACACGGAGAATACCCAGGACGAGCATATCACGCGAACATGCGAAATTGAGACGCATGAATCCTTCGCCGCCCTCACCATAGATGTTGCCCGGTGAGAGTTGCACTCCACCCTCATCTATGAGAATACGGTCAATCTCATCGCACGATAAATTGAGCGAGGAGCAATCAATCCATGCGAGATAGGTCGACTGAAGCGGCATCACCTTGAGCTTAGGCATATACTGCTCGAAATAGTAGCATACCATCTTGTAATTTTCGTACAGATAAGCGCGGAGGCTATCAAGCCACTCGCCTCCCTCATTGTAGGCCGCCACGGCTCCTGCGACACCGAATGGATTGACGTCGCACACCTCGTTGTCATTGATGGCGCGGTCGACTTTGCGACGCACGGTATCGTCGGCCACCACAATGTTGGCGATCTGAAGCCCGGCGGTATTGAACGCCTTGCTGGGCGAAACGCACACGGCACAATTGAGCGCTATGTCTTCACCAAGGGATGCGTAGGGGGTATAATCGAAGCCCGGATACGTAAGTTCGCAATGTATTTCGTCGGAAATCACGAAAACACCGTTCTCGCGGCAGATGCGGGCCACTTCAAGCAACTCGTCGCGCGTCCAGACGCGTCCGCCGGGATTGTGAGGATTGCACAGTATCAGCACCTTGGCACGCTCATCGGCAGCGAGCGTGGCGAGCCGCTCCAAGTCCATACGGTATTCGCCGTCGACGATCTTCATCGGATTGGCCGAAAGCTCGCAGCCATTGTTGCGTATCGACGAGAAAAAGCAATTGTAGGCCGGAGTGTTGACGATCACCTTATCGCCGGGCCGCGTCATGGCCTTGATTATGGCCGAAAGCGCCGGTACCACGCCCGAGGTATATATAATATGATCGCGCGCGATAGTCCAGCCGTGCCGCCGCTCAAACCAATCTATCGTGGCACGGTAGTAATCATCGCCTACGGCCGTATAGCCGAATACGCCGTGTTGTACCCGGCGCTCAAGGGCTTCGATGACGCAGGGAGCTGTACGGAATTCCATATCGGCAACCCACATCGGCAACACACCCTCAGGTACGGTATCCCACTTATAGCTGCCGCTGTGGCGTCGGCCGGGCGTTATGTCAAATTCATATTTCATCGTGTCTCAATCTTACAAGGATGACCTTCCGGAGCGAAATCGTCAAGGATTATCTCACCGTAAGCATCAGCCACGATGCGTCCCGATGCCGGATTTTTCACGCTGGTGATTTCCCCGATGATGTCGGCCTGCAGATCGCTTTCCTCAAAAGCGAGGTCGCAATCAGCAGCCATCGTGCAGCCTTCCATCATGAGACCGTGCGCATAGCATAGCGGCTGCGTGCCGGAAATCCTGCAATTGACCAGGCGCAGATTGTGCGAATGCCAACCGAGGTATTCGCCCGTAAGCTCGCAATTGATGAGTGTGACATTTTCGGTATTCCAGAAAGCATCCTTGGAATCAATCACGGCATCACGGATCACTACATTGCGGCAATACTGGAATGAATAATTGCCCTGCTGACGATAGCCGGCTATATCGATATCGGCACCGTGCATGAAGAGATAGTCGGCACCGTGCACTTCGACGTCGCGCATCTTCACCCCCGAGCAATGCCACAGCGTCTCTGCCGCATCGGGAATACGCACACGGCAGAGGCTAAGGTTGTGCATCTCACGGAACATCTTGGGTGCCTCGACCAAAGTGTCTGTCATGCGGAGATTCTCAGAATACCAGAGCGCGGCCCGTGCTCCGGCCGTGAAAAGGCAATTTTCCACCACGAAGCCGTCGACATGCCAGAAGGGATATTTACCCTCAAAGCGGCAATTGACGGCTTCGATATTGCGGCAACGCTTGATGGCGGATTCGCCGGCGTGTATAGTGACATTTTCGAGACGCAGATCATGGCGTCCGAAGAGGGGGCGCTCGCCTCCGAATTCTTTATCTTTTATGACTTCCATATATAGGTAACGTTTTTCAACGCGAATTTACAAAAAATTGCGGAAAAAACGTCACCAATATATCTGCGCAGCCTCTTTGTTACTTGCCTGTGAGATTGTCGAAAATCTCTACGGCGGCTTCGAGTGTGTCTGAGAAATCTTTCATCTCGACATCTGCCACTTCAATACCCTCGCGGATGTATGCCGAGATGACATCAATGCTATCATCGGGGACCTTGACATCGGGTTCAAAGCGTATATAAGCTTTAATGGCTGTGTAGGCGAGCGAGGCAATCATACTTTTTACATCAGCTGTCGGCTCAGGGTCTCCCGCAGGCGAGTTTTTGAAGAAGATATCTATCTCGTGTAGCGCGCCACACGATTCATCCATAAGCATGCGCATTGCGGGGCGATCGTCGGTATTCTTCATGATAGTATCGACTGTCATCGACATCAGCAAGAGGGCAAGGTCGACCGGAGTGCAGGTCGTGCGGTGGAAGAGCTTATCATAGCCCTTGGCAGCCACGATCATTTTATCGTAGGCATCCTTCACCACACTGCAGGTGCGCAGCGATTCATCCTCGTCGAGCATATTTGCCGTCTCGTCCATCAGTTCAAAGAGGTTGTCCTGAAATCCGTCGGGATTTCCGGCCTCGATCTGTTGCACCAGAGCTTCGGACTTCTCTTTGATATCACGGTAGGCCGAAAGTTCCTCCTGGAAATCCTGAGCCTGCGATGCATCTACGTGTGTAGCCAGCAAACCGAGATACAGAGCGGTGAGCACATCAGCCTGGCGGGGCAGCTCCTCGAGTGAGAGGTCGGCGATTTCCGCACCGCGCGATTCATAGCCGTCGAGTATGCGGATAGCAGCCCCGAGCATGGGCGACGATGGATTGATGCCGCGCAGATTATTGGCAGCAGCTTTCATCATGGCGAGCAATTTGAAGAAGTAATCGCTGAAAGCTTCTGTGCCGAAGAGCGACGCGCGCTCGGCGTATTGGCATGACATTGTCACTACCGGCAGGAGATTGCCGAGCAGGAGATTCGCACCGTATTCCTCGTCGGCGCTGAAGGCTGCAAAGGGCACTATCATCCTCATGGTATCCATAGCCAGTTCAAACGGGCGGAGAAAGCGCGAGGAATCGACCTCCTCGGCATATTTGTCAGCTGTGCGCGTGAGCGTGCCCATGACATTGGCAGCCACTACATATGCGGCAAAGATATCCGGGTAACGTGCCAGAAGATCCTTGGCGGCGTCAATGGTTTCCTGCTCTTTTGCGAAATATTCATCTGATTTGCGTGCAAGCGCATAGCCTTCGGCCGCTTTCGACAATGCGAATATCATCGGGGCCTCATTTTTAATTTTCTCGTAGCTGTCCATGGTATCAGTATTTAAAGTTTGCTTATATAATTTTCCATTTCGTCGATGCGCCCGGCCGCTGCAAGAATCGGGATGAGCTGAGCGACCATAGCCGCACGCATCTGACGGGCATTTTCATTGCAGGCATCAAGTGCAAGCACGGCATCAAATATTTCTATGACCCGTATCAGACGCGCGGCCCTCGTCACAGAGTCCTTGTAATCGAAATCAGGATTGAGGATGGTAAGATCTGAAATTCGGTATGCGAGGGCATACAATTCCTCAGCATCAAGCGTGTCTGTAGGAAATGACAAGAGATAGGCCTCCATGTTTTCGAGCAGGAGCCGCCGGAGCTGTATGCGCTTGAAGCCGCGCCCCAGCACATTGTCGATCAAACGTACGCGCTCGCCGGGTGTCAAGCCGATCCCCTCATCGGTAATGCGCCGTATCACCTCACCATCACCGTCAAGATATCGCATCGAAATGACGAAGTGTTCCTCGGCATCGGCGTTGAGCCTCTTGTCATCGCGCCGAAGGCTGAAAAGAAGACGGCAGCGTATGGCATCGCCATCAGCTGCCTTGAGGGCATAGTAGGCGAGCATTTCACGTCCGATGGGATCTGAAGCCGGCAATTTTGAGAAATAGCGAGACAAGGCGACCATTTTTTCATCTGCCCCGGAGACATGTTCAACGAGCAGCTTGCGCAGAGCCTCATCGCGCATCTTCCATTTATTGAGGATACGGTCTTCGTAAAATAGCGTCGAGAGGCTCTCCATCATCGAGCGGAATGACAGCGAATCCCATCGGCTGCCTATGAGTGCCTCCAGATCCGATTCGCGCAGGCCATCCCCTGAGAGTATGATATATCCGGAGGCTGTCAGAAGCATATCGCCGTCGCCCACGCGGCGGGCAGCCTCTGAAATCGAATAGACACTCAATTCGGTCAGTGGCTGCGGAGCGGCATCGATGACGGATTCGAGATATCTGACGATTTTTGCAATTTCGTCGCCTTCCATGGCGCGGATTGCTGCGAAATCGTCAGTCCCGAGCCGCGAAAGGAGCGAGAGTGCGGTGAGCAGGCGCTGAGGCGAATCGGCGAATCTACGGATTTTGTCGCGCAGCGACACATTTATTTCGTGGGCGTTGCGACGCTGCCATGCATCAAGCGTGGCTATGAAATCAGCATCATCCGGGCAGGAAGCCTCCTCAATGCTCATTTCAGGCCAAAGTTTCTTGATTTCATCAGCATTTTTACGACCGACAGATATTATTGCAGGCACCGACTGCGGAAGCCAGCTGAGATATTGACTATCGTTGTCGTAAAAGGCGAGGTTGTCGGCAGCGGAAATGATAAAACAGTATTTTCTACCGTCATTTTCGATACACGTGGCGAGATACTTCACCAGCTCCTGCAGATTCACGTCCTCCGCTTCAGTCGGATTGTTGTATGGGACGTCCCGTCCGGCATCCGCGCATATACGGTCGGCCCAGCGCGAGAGTATGGCCTCAGGTGAGGTCGAGGCTGCCGTAGCACCTATTATGGCTGTGAGGCAGACTGTACCATCAGCCTCAATCCGTTCACAGGCCTTGGCCAGTATTTCGGTCTGCCCCATGCCGGGCTCGGCTACGAGCAGCACGCGTCGCCCGCGTGATACGAGGTCGGAGAGATGAGAGGCTGTAGAGAGTACAGACGGTGCTGAGGCATAGGGCGACACGGCAGCTGCGTGCAGCAGATAGTCGTCATTGAGACGCTCGGCTTCCCACCAGGGCATCTCGAAGCGGTCTGCACCGAGATCTGCTTCGATGATTTCGGCAAGATTTTCCTCGACCAGCGCTGCAAAATCGTCAAGGCCACCGCTGAGGCGCCCGGCGGCTGAGTCCCACCGGAGCGAATATTGACGCGGCGCACGCCCTGAAGCGGCGAGCGAGTCAGCAACGCGCCGCTTGAGGCGGCTCAGTTTCCCGGAGTTTTCCGGGCGCCCCACTTCCATGTATTCGCTGCGTCGCGATTCAGGGATGGAGTCGTATGTATCGTCGTCGCGATAAAAGAAGAGGCTATGGGAGGCGTCCGTACCGTCGCTTCCCATAGCTCCGTAAAGTATTTCAAGTTCGGTCACGCTGCAATCTGCTCCGCCCGATATGAGCGGACGCCGTGATTCATCGAGGCGGCGCACGATGTATTCAAAGCGTTCATGCGCCGGTATCCAGCCGTATCTCGCGCCGAGCAATCCGATGAAGAAGGGGCGCGAATCATCGATATTCTGGAGGCAGACGTCGAGCACACGATTTTCGCGTTGATGCTCGGGCAGGTCAGCGGTATTGACGCCCACGCGCAGGTCGATTACCCGGAACTCGATGCAGCGGTCACGGAAACGACGGTTGAGCGCGGGCACAACCGTGAATTTTATTGCATCACGCTCCGCATCCATATCCTTGAATGTGGAGCTGATGAAGATTTTAATGTTGCGCCAGCGTGCCATGAGGGGAGAAGATACGCGGCGGGCTTAGGCTTCAGCTTCGGGAGCAGCTTCCTCAGCAGCGGGCTCAACAAAGTCGGTGATGCCGGCTGCGAGCAGTGCGTTGTACCAGCTGAGGAGCTTGCGGATGTCGGTAGTGTAGACGCGTTCTTTATCGAATTCGGGGAGGATTTCCTCGAAATAGGCGCGTACGGCTGCGTCGTCTCCGATAGCCTTGACGTCGACGGGCTGTGCGCCGGTCTTTTCCTTTACAAGCTCAAGAACTTCGCCGAGGGGTTTGTCGTCGCCCATTGTGTAGATGGCGATATCAGCGAGCGATATCACTTTGTCATGCGAATATGCGGGAGTGCGCTTGCCTGTGGCGAGAGATTCCACGATGAGCATGTTGCGGCCACGGTTTACGAGCTTGAAAAGACCGGGTTTGCCGGCTATTGAAAGGATAGTTTTGAACATTTTATTGTAATTTACGTGATTGACTACTGTATATTTTCCGCAAAGGTAACTAAAAAATCGTGATTTTTGCGTACCTTTGTAGTCAATTTTCACAACATACACCTATGTGGCTATATATACGTCAGCTCTTACAGCTTGTTCTCTCACCGTCGCGCGGCTGGGAGGACATTTCCGCCGCCTGCCTGTCGCCCGACGACATCCGGCGCCGCGGTCTCTTTCCGTGGCTCGGAGTGACGGCGCTGTCTGAATTTTTCCCTCTGCTCTACGACTCGACTCTTTCGGTATGGGTGGCTTTTGAATCGGCCATCGTAGTCGCTGTGGCCATGTTTGTATCGCTGTATATCGCCCGCATGTTTCTGTGTATGACACTTTCGGCACACGTCGACGGCACGATGAATCTCAACAAAGTGGGAACACTCTCGCTTTACATGATCGGCATCGCCTGTCTTTTCAGAATCATTGCCAATATCGTGCCCGCCTCTCTCACGGTGATACACTTCCTGCCGCTGATCAGCCTGCTCATCCTCTTCAAGGCCATACCCTACGTGGGGATCCGTGCCGACAGTTCGATGAGCTTCCTGCTGCTGGCCGGTATCGCCACGATAGTGATACCTATGTCGCTCACCGCATTACTCATGCTCGTAATCTGAACGCTATGAAGATGAAATTCAAGGAGGTCAACATCAAAAACCGACGCGCGACCTTCGACTATGAAATATCTGATACATATACAGCCGGTATCGTGCTCACCGGCACAGAAATCAAATCGATCCGCCTCGGCAAAGCTTCGCTGGTCGATACATTCTGCTACATCAACAATGGCGAAGTGTGGGTGAAAAACATGCACATCGCCGAATACTTCTACGGAACATACAACAATCACGGCGAGCGCCGCGACCGCAAGCTGCTGCTCAACCGCAAGGAAATAGCACAGATAGCCAAGGCAGCGGAGGCGTCGGGATATACAATCGTGCCACTGCGGCTATTCATAAGCCAGCGCGGATATGCCAAGCTCGTAATCGGCGTGGCACGCGGTAAAAAAGAATACGATAAGCGTCAGTCAATCAAGGAACGTGATGACAAACGCGAACTCGCACGTATAAAAATGAAAAATTTCTGATATGCCTACAGCTCTTATCACCGGCATCACCGGCCAGGATGGATCATTCCTCGCCGAATTTCTCCTCGAAAAAGGCTACGAAGTGCACGGCATCATCCGCCGCAGCTCTTCATTCAATACAGGCCGCATCGAGCATCTGTATCTCGACGAATGGGTGCGCGACATGCACAACCGCCGTCTCATCAACCTCCACTATGGCGATATGACCGACTCATCGTCGCTCATACGTATCATCCGCGAGGTAAAACCCGACGAAATATACAATCTCGCTGCCCAGAGCCACGTCAAGGTATCATTCGACGTGCCCGAATACACGGCCGACACGGATGCTATCGGGGTACTGCGCCTGCTGGAAGCGGTGCGCATCCTCGGACTCGAACGCTCATGCCGTATATACCAGGCCTCGACATCCGAACTGTACGGACAGGTGGAGGAAATCCCCCAGACGGAGACCACGCCATTTCATCCGCGCTCGCCCTATGCCGTGGCTAAATTGTACGCCTACTGGATCATGAAGAATTACCGCGAGAGCTACGGCATGTACACTGCCAACGGCATCCTCTTCAACCACGAGAGCGAGCGTCGCGGCGAAAACTTCGTCACACGCAAGATCACTCTGGCCGCTGCACGTATCGCCGCCGGCCTGCAGGACAAACTATATCTCGGCAACCTCAACGCACTGCGCGACTGGGGATACGCACGCGACTATGTGGAGTGCATGTGGCTAATACTTCAGCAGGAGCGCCCCGACGACTATGTGATAGCCACCGGCGAATATCACACCGTGCGTGATTTCACAAGCCTGGCCTTCAAACATATCGGCATCGACCTGCGCTGGGAGGGCGAGGGCCTCGATGAAAAAGGTATCGATTCGGCCACAGGACGCGTGCTCGTGGAAGTCGACCCGCGTTTCTTCCGTCCGGCCGAAGTTGAGCAGCTGCTCGGCAACCCCGAGAAGGCTCGCCGCCAGCTCGGGTGGAATCCCCGCAAGACCTCTTTTGAAAAGTTGGTCGAGATCATGATGCAAAACGACATCAATCTGGTAAAAAATGCTTCAGAAAACAGATAAAATATATGTAGCAGGACACCGCGGACTGGTCGGTTCTGCTATCTGGCGCAATCTCAAAGAGCGCGGGTTCACAAATTTAGTGGGGCGCACACATGCCGAACTTGACTTGCTCGACCCCGTAGCCGTGCGCGACTTCTTCGACAAGGAACGTCCGGCCGCCGTAGTGCTGGCTGCCGCACACGTAGGCGGCATCATGGCCAACTCTACTTACCGCGCCGATTTCATCTACCAAAACCTGCAGATACAGCAGAATGTCATCGGTGAGGCGTGGCGCCATGGAGTGAAGAAACTGCTCTTCCTCGGCTCGACATGCATTTACCCGCGCGAGGCTCCTCAGCCTATACCCGAAGACGCCCTGCTCACATCGCCCCTCGAATATACCAACGAGCCATATGCCATCGCTAAAATCGCTGGCCTGAAACTGTGCGAGTCGCTCAACCTGCAGTACGGCACCGACTATATCGCCGTAATGCCTACCAACCTCTATGGCCCGGGCGACAATTTCGATCTCGTAAACAGCCACGTTCTCCCGGCGATGATGCGCAAGATGCACCTGGCGAAGCTGCTTTCCGCAGGTGATTTCGACGCGCTGCGCGCCGACCTCCGGCTCCGTCCCATTCCCGGGCTTGACGCGGCGTCAGCTTCCGAGAAAGAAATCGCGGAAGCACTGACACACTTCGGCATCCATCCTGACAGGCTCGACCTATGGGGATCAGGCCGTCCGCTGCGCGAATTTCTCTGGAGCGAGGATATGGCCGACGCATCAGTGCATATCCTGCTCAATATCACATTCAGCGACCTGACAAAAGACAAGGCAGACATCCGCAACACCCACATAAATATCGGCACAGGCCGCGAGCTTACGATAGCCCAGCTAGCTGAGGAAATCCGCCGGGCTGTAGGCTTCGGCGGCCAGATATGCTGGGATGCCTCGAAACCCGACGGCACAATGCGCAAGCTCTGCGATGTGAGCAAGCTGCACTCACTCGGATGGCATCACAAAGTGGAGCTTAACGACGGTATTACACGCCTTTACGACTGGTATCTGCAAAATTAGGCCTACAGATAGGGCAAAAGTGATTTTTTTTTGCGAACTTTGCACTCCGATAGCAGACTTTTAGCATGGAATTTACAGCAAACCAAATCGCCGGACTCGTCGGCGGAGCAGTGGAAGGTAATCCCAAGGTAGCCGTCAGCACCTTCGCCAAGATCGAAGAGGCTACCCCCGACGCCATCACTTTTTTGGCGAACCCCAAATATACACATTATATATATAGTACGCGCGCGGGAATAGTACTCGTACGCCGCGACTTTGTAGCCGAGCATCCTGTATCGGCCACTCTCATCCGCGTAGATGATCCCTATGAGACACTGTCACGCTTGCTTGATTTTGCGGCACAGGCC
The DNA here is from genome assembly GCA_947646295.1 of uncultured Bacteroidales bacterium. Classification (GTDB taxonomy): domain Bacteria; phylum Bacteroidota; class Bacteroidia; order Bacteroidales; family Muribaculaceae; genus CAG-873. Next base: position 2,890 of record CANSGE010000009.1, on the reverse strand, counting down.
ATGAATCCTGCTCCCACCGGTATCGAGCAGCCGTCATTTGTGGCTGAAGGCGTCAAGCTGCCCGACGACGTTTATGTAGGAGCCTTTGCATACATCGGACGCGGCGCGAAAATCGGACGTGGCGTGAAAATATATCCGCAGGCCTATGTAGGCGACGGAGTGGAGATAGGCGATGGCTCGATCATCTATCCCGGCGCGAAAATTTATCACGGCTGCCGTATCGGCGCACGTTGCATCATACAGGCGGGCGCAGTCATCGGAGCCGACGGTTTCGGATTCGCCCCCACTGCCGACGGTTCGTACCACAAGATACCGCAGATAGGCATCGTGGTGATCGAAGACGATGTGGAAATCGGAGCCAACACCACCGTTGACCGCGCTACTATGGGATGCACCCGCATCTGCCGGGGCGCCAAACTCGACAATCTCATCCAGGCGGCCCACAATACCGAAATCGGAGCGAATACTGTCATCGCTGCCCAGACCGGTGTGGCCGGCTCGGCCAAGATAGGCGCGCAATGCATGATTGGCGGCCAGGTAGGTTTCGCCGGACATATCACTGTGGGCGATCACGTCAACATCGGCGCTCAGTCCGGAATCCCCGGCAATGTCCCCTCCGGAAGCATTCTGATGGGATATCCCGCCGTACCGGCACGCGACTTCAAGCGACAGGCTGTATACGTAAAACATCTCGCAGATCTCTTCGACAGAGTCTCAAAACTCGAAAAAGCCTCACAAAACGACAAATAAAACACTCACCATAATGAACCAACTCACCCTTAACGCCCCTTTCACCCTCTCCGGTAAGGGCCTTCACACCGGCCGGCAGCTCACCGCTGAATTTTGTCCGGCTCCCGACAATCACGGCTACAAAATCCAGCGTATCGATCTCGAAGACCAACCAGTGATCGACTGTCTTGCTGAAAATGTAATCGCGACCAACCGTGGCACCGTACTCGGCAAAGGCGGCAAAGCCGACATCACTGTCAGCACCGTCGAACATGCCATGGCCGCTCTCTATGCCTCCGGCATCGACAACTGCCTCATAAAAGTTGACGGCCCCGAACTGCCCATCCTCGATGGCAGCGCCAAACCCATAATCGACGCTATCGCAGCCTCCGGCACCACAGAGCAGAAAGCCGAAAAGGATTTCTATGTGATCAAGCACAAAATCGAGCTCTCAGATCCTGAGACCGGCTCAAAAATCATGATTCTCCCCGACGATGAGTTCAGCGTCGAGGTGAAGGTCAACTTCAACTCTCCGGTGCTTGCCAATCAGTATGCATCTCTTGAGCAGGTGGAAGACTTTGCCACAGAGATAGCTCCTGCCCGCACATTTGTATTCGTACGCGAAATCGAGCCTCTCGTATCAGGCGGCCTCATCAAAGGCGGCGACCTCGACAATGCCATCGTGATCTACGACAGTCCGATGGACGCCGAAGCACTCAATGCTGTGGCCGATCTGATGGGCGTGGAACATCGCAAGGTCGATTCGTTCGGCTACATCAACACCACACCCCTGCAGTTTGACAACGAGCCCGCCCGCCACAAGCTCCTCGACGTCATCGGCGATATCGCTCTGATAGGCCGTCCGCTCAAAGGCAAGGTGATAGCTACCAAGCCCGGTCACACCATCAATACAAAGCTTGCCAAAAACATCCGCCGCGACATCAAGCGCCAGGAAGTGCAGGCTCCCGTATATGACCCCAACAAGGAACCTCTCATGGACAACAACCAGATCCGTGAGCTCCTCCCCCACCGCTATCCGTTCCTCCTGGTAGACAAAGTCATCGAAAAGGGCGCCCAATATATCGTAGGCGTCAAGAACGTGACTACAAACGAGCCCTTCTTCCAGGGCCACTTCCCGCAGGAACCCGTCATGCCCGGCGTGCTGATGGTGGAAGCCATGGCGCAGACCGGTGGCCTCCTCGTGCTCAGCACCGTCGACGAACCCGAACGCTACTCGACTTACTTCATGAAGATCGACAACGTGAAATTCCGTCAGAAAGTAGTGCCCGGCGATACTCTTATATTCCATGTTTCCTTCATGACTGAGCTGCGCCGCGGTATGGCTGTCATGAAAGGCTATGCTTTCGTCGGCGAAAAAATCGTCTGCGAATGCGAATTCATGGCACAAATCATCAAGAACAAATAATCATGAAGCAACCATTAGCATACATACACCCAGCAGCCAAGATTCACTCAAGTGTAGTGATTGATCCTTTTGTCACCATTGATCAGAATGTCGAAATCGGCGAAGGCACACGTATCCTCTCCGGCGTGACCATCCTCGAAGGCACACGCATCGGCCGCAACTGCACCATTTTCCCGGGAGCCGTCATCGGCGCCATCCCCCAGGATCTCAAATACCAGGGCGAAGATACCCTGGCCATCATCGGCGACAACACCACCATCCGCGAATGTGTGACCATCAACCGCGGCACAGCTGCCCGCGGCAAGACTGTGGTGGGCAACAATTGCCTCATCATGGCCTATTCCCACGTGGCTCACGACTGCGTGGTGGGCGACAATGTGATCATCAGCAACGCCACGCAGCTCGCCGGTGAAGTCGTGGTCGACAATTTCGCCGTAATCGGCGGTGGCACTCTCGTGCATCAGTTCTGCCACATCGGCGCACATGTGATGGTACAGGGCGGTGCACTCATCAACAAAGACCTGCCTCCCTACATCAAGGCAGCCCGCGAACCCATCGCCTATACAGGTATCAACTCCATAGGCCTGCGTCGCCGCGGATTCTCCAACGACACCATCCGCGACATCCAGGAATTCTACCGCTATATCTACATGTCGTCGCTCAACGTATCGGACGCCATCGAACGCATCGAGGCCGAGCTGCCCGCTACCAAGGAGCGTGATGAAATCATACAAT
>CANSGE010000008.1 GCA_947646295.1 uncultured Bacteroidales bacterium | reverse complement strand
CATGGCCGGGCAGCGCAGGCGTGGCGCAGCAGGGGGATTGGGCTGTGTGACTGGCTGTGTGACTGGTTGCGGCTGTGCCGGGGGCGCGCCGGGATTGGTAGTGGGTATAGCTTTCAGGGTGGAGGCCGCAACGGCCGGAGCACCGTGTCGCGGACAGAATTTGCCGCGGCATACGGCCCCACATTCAGGACACTTGTTGAGTTCCTTGCCGCATTGGTCGCAGTAGATGCTGTCTTGTTCTATATCAGCCCCGCAAAAGGGACATTGTATCAGTTCCATTTCGTTTCAAAAATTCAAAAATCCACTTGCATATCCGCCTCGGTGAGCGTGTAGAGGCTCTGGCGGTCGAAATCGGGGAGTCTCATCTCTTCCCGCAGGCGTCGTCCTTGATTGAGCAGTACCTTATCGACGTAGATGCGTGCTTCGCGGGCATTCGCGAAATTGTCTGACTTCTTCAAAGTCATGCTTACAAAAGCACGCACCATCATCTGCTCGGCTCCGTTGGTGAGGGAGAGCTTGCGCGAGGCAAACATTGAACGTGCGATATTGGCCAGTTCCTGCGGCCCATAGTCGTCGAATGTGATCGTGGTGGCGAAGCGCGACCGCAGCCCTGAGTTGGCGTCGAGAAATTCGCGCATCTCCCGGGGATAGCCTGCGGCGATGCATATAAATTTATTGCGGTGATTCTCCATAACCTGAAGGATGGCGGCCACGGCTTCCTTGCCGAATCCCTGCTGTCCTTCGGTGATGCTGTACGCCTCGTCGATGAATACCACTCCGCCGAGCCCTCTCATCATCGCCGCGTGCGCTTTTGGCGAAGTCTGCCCTACGTAGGGGGCCACGAGGTCTTTGGCCGAGAGTTCGATGACCTTGTTGGACGGTAGCACGCCGAGCGAGTAAAAAATATCTCCCATGATGCGTGCCACGGTGGTCTTGCCCGTGCCGGGATTGCCGAGAAACAGATAGTGGCTGAGATTTATGTCGGCCCGCTCGCCCGATATTTCCGTGCGGCTTCGTTGGGCGGTGAGTGCGTCGGCCAGGTCGCGGACGGCCTTCTTGACGCTCTGCAGTCCTTCGAGTCCGTCGAGCTTGAGCATGATCTGGTCGATATCCAGCTTTTTGGGGGCGTCGTAAGGGATATCGGCCGCTTCGATGGTGAAGAGGTCGTCGTCGGTGCAAGCCGGATCGTCGGGGTCGACGCGGTCGGCCTGACGGTCGGTGGTCTCGTCGAAGAGTTTTATCATTGTGCCGGCATTGCCGAATTTTTCATCTTTGCCGGTGACCATTTCCTCCACTTTCAGTTTCAGGCGCTCCTTGGCGTCATCGGTGACTATGAAGCCGTTTTTTTCGGCTTGCTGCAGATATATCTGCACGAGTTCGTCAGATGAATAGTCGGGGATATGAATGCGGTGAGTGAAGCGGCGTTCGAGTCCGGGGTTGGCGTTGCGTACAAATTCGTCGATTTCCGTCTTGTATCCGGCTATGATGGTGATGAACTGTCCGGCGCGCTCGCTCATGCATGTCATCAGAGCATTGACAGCCTCCATCCCGTCGGCACTTTGCGTGCCGGGTGTTCCGGGAGGGAGCAGGGTGTAGGCCTCATCGATGAAAAGTATTCCGCCCATGGCATCATCGACAGCCTTCCGCATATTTTTTCCGGCTGAATTTGCGTATGAGTCGAGAATGTCCTCCTTCTTTTTGACTATTACACGGTCGGTTGGGAGTACGCCGATGGCTTTGAATACCTGGCCGAGGCGATTGGCTACGGTCGTCTTGCCCGTACCGGGATTGCCCGTTATTATTATATGTATATTGTCGATGGTGGCTTTGCCACGTCCTGATTCCACGCGGCGCTGGTTGAGGCGCACCCGCTTGGCGATGCTCTCGATCTGGCGTTTTACTTCCTCCATCCCTATGAGGTCGTCGAAGGATGCGAGGATGTCGGCAACGGTTTTGGTCGAGTCTTCCTTGCGGATGTCATCCATCGTGAGGATGCCTTTTTCGACTGTCTGCCCTGCGGCCACTGCTTTTTCGATGCGTGCGCGCATGCGTCCGAGCGATTCCTCAAGTATATTGCGCACCGTGCCCGCATTTCCGAAGCGATTGCCGCGCGTGGCATATACTTTGTCGAAGTAAGCGCCGAGTTGCTCGTCGGCATCCGGGCCGAGACGCACGCCCGAGGGGTCGGCCGCAAGCATATTGCGGAATATCTGCGTCAACTCCGGCCCGGTATAGTCGCGGAATTGGATGGTTTCGTTGAAACGGCGGGCCAAGCCGGGGTTGGAGCCCATGAACCGCTGCATTTCCACGGGATATCCCGCAAGCAGGCATACGAATTTGCCTCGCAGATCCTCGCAATCTTTCAGCAGGGTATCGATGGCCTGCTGTCCGTATGAGTCATTTTCACCTTGCCAGAGAGAGTAGGCCTCGTCGATGAAGAGCACCCCTCCCATGGCGTCGTTGACGGCTTTACGCACAAGTTTGGGGGTCTCGCCCACGTATTGTGATACGAGCTTTTCGCGGTCGACTTCCACGAGATGCCCCGAGGGTAGGGCACCCATGGCGCTGAGTGCTTCTGCAAAAAGACGCGCCATGGTGGTTTTACCTGTGCCTGGATTTCCGACGAATACAAAGTGGCTTTTCACCGATCCGGCAGCCTCCTTGTCGCCGCCGCGCATACGCGCCTCATCCACTGTGAGGGCAATCCGGCGGATAGCTTGCTTGATATCGTCGACACCTACGAATTTGTCAAATTCCTTAAGGACGTCGTCGAGAGTCTTGGGCACGAATTCTTTACCCTCGACATCGGCTTCGGTGATGCTGGCCGATTGGTTGCGGCACGAATTGAGGTATATGCGGTAGGCGAGGTCGGATGCGAAGTGCCCGTAAGTGAATGCGTCGGGTTTGTCACGTTTTTCAGCTGTGATCACTCTCGATATTTTCGCGCGGGCTTCGTCGCTCACCTCGCAATGAAATTCATCGTTTAGCCGTCGGCAGCATATTTCCGTGAGGTCATCGATAGAAGGTGCCGGCACGCGTATGAGTTCCTTGATGCGGGCGCGGGCCGAGCTGTTGTTTTCAAAAAAGTCCTGCAAGTCGTCGTCACCGAGGAAAATCACCACGGGCATTTCCGGATCGGGACCCCAGTCGGGGCAGTTTCGCAGCACGCGGTCAAGCTCGCAGATGGTATCGGCGCGTTCGCTGGGGCAATGTACGTGGGCATCGTCGATTATGAGCACACCACCGCCGATAGCCTTGACGTTATCATTCAGTTTACCTACAAAATCGTCATAATCGATGGATTTCACCAGCTTAGGGGTCGCTTTTTTGATAATGCCTGCTTCAGTGAGTACATCGGCTATCGCCTTCGCCACTTCGTTTTTCCCGACACCGGTTGTACCGGTGATGGCGAAACACATGTCGAGACGCATTTCCACGCCGGCTTTGCGTCCGCGGGCGGCGATGCTCGAAGCGCTCGTCACGATTTCCTTGATACGGCCCACCACAGCATCTTTGCCCACGAGGCGGTCAAGAGCGCTGCGATTTCCGGCTTGATTCTGTGCGGCGCCCACAGTATCGGACGCCGCGACTGTTTTTCCGCACCATTTGCAAAATTTGGCCCGGGGACGGTTATCGCGCCCGCAAGATGAGCATTTACATGTCATGGTTGTAGAAGAATTCGTGGTTGGTACCCTTTGAGGGGTTGGTATACATACCCTCGTAGTTGAGGCGTTCGCCGTCGCGACTTATGTAGCCATTGTAATCGGCTCCGGAGTTGTCGTTGACTTTGAGGATAAGATGGGCGTCCACCAATTGTCCCGATACTTTCTGTGTCATCGGAGTGGAGTAGTCGATCGTGATTTCACCATTGTACATATTCGACCCTTCGGTGACGGGCACAAGCGTGAGCACGGAGTTGCGTCCGTGGAAGGTCCCGAGGTATGAGCCGGCGACTTCCTCAGGTGTGACGATGGCCGTACTTGCCGTCTGTTCGGAGTTATTGACGTCATTCATCAGCGCCACACCCAAAACCAATGTCACTGCAGAGAGCATGATCATTCCGATGCCTGCTTTCCATACGGTTTTGATCTGCTTTTTGGCCAAAGCGCGACTCTTTTCAAAGACGTTCGTCGGGTCAATGTTGGTGGAACCGAAAGTGCGTGTTGTGGTGCCGAACGCATTGCATACGATGAGCATCTCAGCTTGATTGCGGTAGGTATCGTACTTATTCTTGTCGGGAATATGCGTATCCTTCGTGCTGCTGAAGAGGTTCATCGTAAAGTAGATAGCACCGATGACTACCGCGACAATGAGAAGCCATGGCGCGATACCGCTGATCCAGCCGAATATCCACACCGGGATGAAATATCCCAGCAGACCGGCCACTATCGCGCCCCCAATGCCACCTTCGGCCGCGCCACCGAGGGCACATATGATGGCCAGCACGATGCCTACATAATGTCCGATGCCTTCGAATCCGCTTACGATCTTGTCGTAGCCGTCCGAGAGGCACATGCCGATCATCCAGCTCAATACCGCCACCATAGGTATGAGGCAGCAGACGGTCAGTACGATGCGTGTCACCTTGACGGATCGCCATGCGTTGTCGCGGGCCTTGATGGCATTTTCCACACGGTCGCGCGTGGCCCGGCTGTTGTTGATGCCTTTGTATGTCGGGCAATAGCTGTCGAGGAAGTCAAAATAGTCTCTCAGTCGTGAGAAGCTGAATTGAGCTTTCACATTCTCATGGAAGAAAAGCTGGAGGAAGTCGGCCATGCCGCGCTCAAGTTCGGCATTGCGCTGTTTGACGGGTATGCTGCGCACATCGTCCAGCGTTTTGACGTACTTCTGACTGTTGAAGCAATAGAATTGAGGAGTCGTGAAAAGAGCCACGGCCTTCCAGCAGGCCACATCGAAAGTGTAGGGAGCACTTTTATGTGCGTTTATGTTGGCCTGGATATTTAAGATGGATCTCAGGGCGATGATTGACGCCGACATCTTGCGGGCCTCCATGAACTGTCCGAGGCGTCCGCTTTCCCAATTTCCCATTTTGAATAAAACCCGGAGGGATATGGGAGTCGAGACACCGTTGAGTTCATCATTGATGGTAGCGCCTATGGCTTTTGTGTCACGGATATCCTTTTTGGTTTTGTCGGTCTGGCAGAGCAGCCCTACTTCGGGCATGATCGAGTAGAGCAGATACCATCCGCGCTTGTGAGCCGCAGCGCCCTCCTTTTTGACGAGAGCTTCGAGCAGAGTGCCGGCTTTGCGCTCGGTTTCGTTGGGACGTAGCATCAGCCAATTGATGAAATCACGCCCGGCGAGACATTCCATTGAAGCGTCGGTGGTGTCATGCTCGTTTATAATCTTGGCGATATCGGCAAGCGAATGTACGTTTTTCCACTTACGGTCGTCGGCTGCCTGGATGAGATAGGGCTTTTTGGGGTCGAGATGATATATGAGGTCAAAGATGCCCTCGTCGGGATTACGCGAGATGAGGGAGGGATAGCTTGTCGCCATCTTTTTCCAAGCCTCGGAACGTGTGCGCATGTAGCGCCACAGGATATGTTCGGGGTCGGCGATTAATTTCTTATATTCAGAGACATTGTTCCAAAGTTCATCGGCAAGTTGCTGCTGGGTGGTGATTTTGCCCCCTTTGAGTCCGGGATAATAGAAATATTTGTCCAATGAGAGACATATAGAGTACAATTCCTCTATCGGGCGAGCCTTGATACGTGCCGGCGCTGAGTTGGCTATGTTTGCACTGTTTGGACCCAGGGATCGGAGGTATGTCCATATCTGATGATCGGCTACAGCGAGCATCGTCTTGTAATAATCACGGTTTTCCCAGATGGTGTCGGCTATGTCTTTAGGCTCCCGGAGTGGCTTGCCTGTATTGCTGACGGGCAGGACAGATTTGTCGAACTCGCGCACGAGCGCATAAAGCCCGTCGACGTCATATGCGCTGATTTTCGAGCGGTATTTTTCAGGTAGGTCTTTTGCCTCTCCGCCGCGTATATTGAGATACGCCCAGAATGGGGTGGCACGTTTCGCGAGTTCCTTGGAGTAGTAATCCCGGTTACCCCAAAGCTCGGCGGCAATCTGTTTGCCGGTGGTGCATGCATTTTTGTTCCGGCCGATGAAGGGCATCGACTGATCCAGCAGCAGGCAAGCCGCATAGACGCCGGTCTCCTGCTCGTCGGGACGCGGGTAAAGACGCTGGGCTATATCGTCGATTTCGCCGGCGAGACGGGGGAATGAGCCTTGAAGGGCATTTTTTGCAAGGCCTTTGTACAGGAATACTTTGGCAAACGCCATGTCGGCGAGCATCATTTTCGCCAATTCCTCGCGCGAATGCGCCACAAGATTCTTGTTTTCGTCGAAAACAACCCTGAATCCGCTTTTGACCACTGTGCTTTCAGCCGCTGCGCCCGTTTTGAGCAGCTCGCCACGGTACCAGCGTTCCACGTCGGCAAAGCCTGCGCGCAGTTGGTCGCCCGGCTCGAGAAGTCGCTCAAGCAATGAGCGGCTGAATACGCTCATTTCGAGTATGTCGCTAATCTCGCTGATCACTTTATTGTTGAGCTTGAGGCGGTCGAGTTCTTCCATGTGTTCGGCCGGGAAAAGATCATAGAAGAGCTTCGGGCCGAGCCAAATCTCAAGCAGTGTCATGCCCATCGAATAGTAGTCGGTGGCTTCCGTGACATATGTGGTGCGGTCGATTGAGCTCATCGATCCTTCGGGCGATACGAAATAAGATGACTTTGCAGTATCGACCTTGATGGGCGATTTGCCGGTGAGACGCCGGGCTATGCCGAAATCACTGAGTACAAAATTCACGCGTTCGCTGTCGGTGAAGAGGAAATTTTCCGGTTTCACGTCGCGGTGCACGATTTTAGCTTCATGGCATTGACGCAGGCACCATGCCATGCGCCATGCTATCTGCCTGAAGCGGTCCTCGTCGCCGTCAAGGCTCAAGGATGCCAGTGACCCATAGGGGGCGTACTCCATGATTTCGTAGTCAAGCGTGAGACCCGGATGTGACGGATCGCTCCATTTACCGTGGTCAAGCACTTTTATGAAGAAACCGCCTCCGGCTTTTTTCACACTCTCAAGTATCTCATGATTGGGAGAGTGGCCGGGGATATAGAGCTTGAGGGCAAATTTGTTGCCGGCGTTTTTGACGATGAAAATCTTTGCCTCGCCGGATTTTTTAGATAGGGTGGTGCGGGATTCTTCCCGGCATACCTGATACGAGATTCCGTTGATTGTGTATTCATCATATTCCGGTATCATAGCGAGTGAGCCGACGGTGCGGGAAGCCGGTTTCATTTTATCGGGCAACTGTGTTCTGGTCGCACCCGGAAGTTGAGTCCCTGTGCCGGGCAGCTTTGTTCCCGTACCGGGTAGTTGTGTGCCGGTATTCTGCGGCAGCGAGGTGCCGGTGCCTGCTCCGGGCAGACGGGTACCTGTGTTGTCGTGAGCCATTTGGGTCGTATTTAGGAATTAGAGATTTATTGTACTGCTGCAATAAGCTTCGGTTGTGACGAGGCGGTCTTCCATCACCCATTTGCCGCCAAATTGCGCCACAGCACAGTCAGCGGGACTCGGATGGAAAACGTGGCATTTGTTGCACACCCAGCCCGTGCGCACTTTCTGCTTGCGTGTCACCAGGCTTTTGGTCATGATCATGTGAGCGCATGCAAAGTTGCGCTGAATCTCCGGCGGGTCAGCCGGGTCGGGAATCATCCCGTCGATTTCTTTTTGGAAATCCGCAAGTTTTGCCTGATATTCAGCTTTAAGTTTTTCGAGCTGAGCCGTGGGGTCAGCAAATCCGGGGGCGGGAGCATCGTCACGTGAAACGTCGCTGCCCACGTTTACTGTGGTGGAATGGTCAAGCGTGATCTGGGGAGCTGACTTTTTCGGTGCGCCGGGAGCTTCCGCCGGTTTGGCCGGCTGAGGCTTGGGAGCAGCCGACATAGCGCTCATGCGCTCAAATTCCTCCATCATGCGCCGGGTCTCGCTGCTCATCTCCACGTGTGTATCGAGGTTGCGCTGAGGGAGCGGCGCGGCTGCAATCTGAGCCTCGAGCCGAGCGATTTCATCCTCAAGCTGTGAAATTTCATCGGCGATGGCGCAAGCCCTCCGGTAGCGAGGGTCGGCCTTGGCCTGCTTCACAGCGTAGAGGGCCATGGGGTTGAGCGGTGTATTGCACTTGCGGCAAAAACTGCGGAAATTGAGCGTGGAGCACTTCGGACAGGTGATACCGGAGCGTGGATTGCCGCACTCTGGGCAGAAGTTTTCGCCGGCGTTCATGGTTGCGCCACAATAGGTGCACTGCATCGTGGCCGGATGTCCGCAGGCGGGGCATAGTGCTGTATTCTGGTCGATGGTAGCGCCACAGTTGATACAATGGCACGAATGCTGCGGAGCGCCGCAATTTTCGCAGAAACGTGCGTCGGCAGTGATTGCGGCACCGCAGTTGGGGCAATGGCTTCCACCGTCGCAGGCTGTCTGGACTTTTTTTGTGCGTTGTTGCTGGAGAGATTTTCGGCGGTCTAAGTCTTTTTCCATAGCAACAAATATAGCTATAATAAGTGAGTAACTTACTATAGCTATTGCGAATTAACAAATTTTAAGAGCTTAATTTATCGCCGCGAGACCTCCTTTTGCGGTTTCCTTGTAGAGCGAGGGAATATCGTGTCCGGTCTGCTTCATCACCTCTACGATACGATCGAAGTCCACGCTGTGCCGGCCATCGGAAAATGCCGCATAAAGATTTGCGTCGAGAGCTCGGGCTGCCGCGTAGGCATTGCGCTCGATACAGGGGATCTGTACCAGGCCGCACACAGGGTCACACGTAAGCCCGAGGTGGTGTTCGAGGCCCATTTCAGCCGAGTATTCTATCTGTGCCGGCGTGCCTCCGAAGAGTTGCGATGCAGCGGCGGCTGCCATTGCGCATGCCACACCTACCTCGCCTTGGCATCCCACCTCAGCACCGGAGACGGATGCATTGTGCTTCACCACATTGCCGAAGAGACCGGCCGTAGCGAGTGCCCGCAGGATGCGTTGCTCGCTGAAGCCCTTGGATGTGTGCAGGTGATAGAGCACTGCCGGCACGATACCGCAAGAGCCGCAGGTAGGTGCGGTCACGATCTCTCCGCCGGCGGCATTTTCCTCGCTCACGGCCAAGGCGTATGCGTACACAAGTCCGCGGCTTTTCAGCGAAGAGCTGTATCCGGCCGCATGTACATAGTAGCTCACGGCTTTGCGGCGTACCCCCAGGCCTCCCGGAAGAACACCCTCGGCCTCGATGCCGCGCTCCACGGCGGCTTTCATCACGTCCCAAACCTTGCGCAGGTAGTCCCATATGCCGTCGCCTTCGGTGCGTCCGACGTATTCCCAATAGCTAAGGCCCGTTTCATCGCACCAGCGCAGGATATCCTTGATTTTAGTCATCGGATAGATGGAGTGGGCCGCTTCGCGCGGGCAACCTTCCTCTACGATGTCGCCTCCGCCTATTGAGAAATACGTCTTGGCGTGCAGTTCCTTACCCGCGGCATCACGTGCTACAAAGCGCACGCCGTTGGTATGAAAACTGAGCACTACGTCGGGACACCAAAGTATTTCGCAAGGGTATGTCGGGGATATAACGTCGAGTATCGCCTTGTCGGTCAAGTGACCTTTGCCGGTGGCGGCCAGCGCGCCATAGAGCGTGACGGTGATTGAAGCGGTGCCCTCGGGTACTTCCTTGAGAAACATCAGGGCTGCTTTGCGCGGCCCCATCGTATGCGAGCTTGATGGCCCGTTGCCTATCTTGAAGAGCTGTTTTATCGATTCCATACACAAAAGTAGCTAATTTCGCGCAATATACAAAAAAAGCTCCCGTCGGAAATATGACCGGCGGGAGCTTGGCGTATTGAAGTTGAGTTTACACGTTGGCGCTTGTTTCGGTCTCTGCCTGTGACATGGCGTTGATTTCGTCGTTGGCTGTAACTTTCTGCGATCCGAAAGTTTCCTTGATATTCCATACGGCGACAGAGCCGATGAGGAGCAATATGCCGGATACGAGGAGCATGCACACGGTCTGCGGAGCGCCGTTTTCGGCTGCCGGGAAGCAGTGCAGTATCAGGCCGCCGCAGAGAGCGGCAATGATCTGAGGCACGCAGATTGTGCAGTTGAATAGTCCGAGATATGTTCCGATATGCGAGCCGGAGAGGGCATTTGTCAGAATTGTGAACGGCATCGCCAGCATGGCAGCCCATGCGCAACCCATCAGGGCATAGCTTACCGAGAGCACGGCGGCATCCTTGATGAAATATACCGAGATAAAGCCGATGGCGCCGATGAGCAGGCTGAGCGAGTAGCCGAGCTTGCGGCGGCGGAATTGAGCGAGTACCACGGCCCAGAGCACTGCGGCTATCGACTGGATGGCCAGCAGCACGCCGTTCCAGTCACCGGCATTCTGATACTGCTTCGAGGCGGCGTTGAGCACGGTGCTGTAGTTGAGCACGATGCTTTCGGGCGAGTCCACGGAGGGCATTGTGGATGTCTGTTCGAGGATATATTCGCCGGTATTGCCGTTGTTTTTCGCGATATGTGCCAGGGTGAGCGATGTGCCGGGCGTTACGAGTGCGAGCTCCGATACGGATTCAAGCTTATCGGCGAGCGGGAGCGCGGGATAGCCGTCGATCTGCACTGTCTGTCCGGCTGTGCCGATGGTAGTGCGGCCGGTGGCGGCGATGGCAGTCTTGGCCACGCCCTCGGCGTTGCGCACCACTTCCTTGTCTTTGATGATGGTATCGCCGTCGAGCACCACGGTATTGGGCTCAGCCCATTCGCCATCCACGTAGAAACCGGCGATGGCAAGATGGCCGTTCTGTATCACGGGGCGCTGTCCGTTGAAGATGTATTTATCGCTGTACGACTTTCCATCGATGGTCACACCGGAGATGAGCTGTTCGGAGGGGGCGTTGTAGCTGTGGCCTGCGATGGCGTCGGTGGAGTAGGTCCACATATATAAGAATGCCGCCCAGCAGAAGAACTGTACAAGACCGACTGTCCAGAATACTTTGGGAGCCTTGACGAGCAGCTTCAGGATATTTTCCTTTTCTTTCGGGGTGTCTTTCGGTTGCTCACTGATGCCGTGATATTCAGCATATTGGGCCGGTGGCATCTCCTTCACCTTGGCGAAGGTGTATACTACGCAGAGCAGCAGCACGGCAGCGCCGATATAGAATGCCCAAGTCACCGTGGGGGGCACCTCGCCGGCAGGAGCGGTGTTGCTCAGGAAGAGTGCGAGCACTATCGGGGCTATGTAGCCTACCACTGAGCCTGAATTACACAGGAAGCTCTGGATGGAGTAGGCGAGGCCTTTCTGACGCTCGTTGACGAAGTCGCCCACAAGCATTTTGAAGGGCTGCATGGCCATGTTGATGGATGTATCGAGGAACATCAGCATCACAAGACCGAAGATGATGGCTTGGGATACCCCGAGACCGAGCGAACCGGAGTTGGGCAGGAAACACATTACCACGATCGCTACCAGAGCCCCGATGAGCAGGTAAGGCAGACGGCGGCCGAAACGATTCCAGGTGCGGTCGGATGCGGCACCTACGATCGGCTGCACGATGAGGCCCATCAGAGGAGGCAGGATCCAGAAGTAGCTCAAATCATGAGGGTCGGCACCGATGGTCGAAAAGATACGGCTGACCTGGGAGCTTTGTAGAGCATAGGCTATCTGTACGCCGAAGAATCCGAAGCTCAGATTCCACAATTTCCAAAAGCCTAAATCAGATTTGCTTTTCATGTGAGAAATAAGTATGATATTTTGTTTTTATTTATAATTGTTTTCAATAAGTGATTGCAGATGCGCTACCTCTTCCTGCCATCGTGCAGGATCGGGTGTCTCGAGTATGCATGGGATTTCGTCGATACGCGGGTCGAGCATGAGGCGGTCGAAGGCATCGGCTCCTATCTCGCCCAGCCCGATCGGGGCGTGGCGGTCTATGCGTGAGCCGAGCGGACGCATCGAGTCGTTGAGATGCAAGCCCCGGAGCTTGCCGAAGCCTATCAGACGGTCGAAGTCGGCCCACATGCTGTCATAGCCTTCCGGCGAAGCTATGTCGTAGCCGGCGGCGTAGCCATGTGCCGTGTCGATGCACACCCCCACGCGGCTCTGATCCTTGACACCCTCGATGATACGTGCTATCTGCTCGAGGCTGTAGCCGAGATTGGAGCCTTGGCCGGCAGTGTTTTCGATCACAGCGGTGACGCCTTCCGTCGAATCGAGCACGATGTTGATCGATTCGGCTATGCGAGTCAGGCAGTCATCCTCGCTCATCTGCTTGAGATGCGCTCCGGGATGGAAGTTGAGGCGATCGAGACCAAGCATACGCACGCGTGTCATCTCATCAGTCATCGCCATGCGCGAGAGCTTGAGCTTGCGGGCATCGGGCGAGCCGAGGTTGATCACAAATGCGGCGTGCGGAAGTACCTGGCGTGCTGTGAAGCCGTGCAGAGCGCAGTTGTCGCGGAAGCGCGCAGCGACATCTTCATCCAGCGGTGCCGATTTCCAGCGCGACGGGTCCATTGCATTGAATGCAAATGCACGCGCTCCGAGTGCGGCCGCCTGCAGCGGTGCCGTGCTCAGATCAGGTGTGGAATCGGTGTGTATGCCTATGTACTTCATTATTAATTATAAAATATGAATCTCTACACTTTCAGCCACAAATTTAGGAAGTTTAGTTGGAACTAACAAAAATTCTTAAATATGTTTTTCGGCATTTCGCTCAAAATTGGAGTTAACAAGCTATAATTCTTTTGTACATGCTGACGTATATTTTTATGCGCGAGGCCAACTTTGGTTGTGAAATCGTGTTATAATTACATGAAAAAAGTGTTTTTAATCAGTTCTCTTATGCTGTTGGCCGGTGCTGTTGCACCGGCACAAGACATTGCGCTTCCGGATGCCGGGGCGGCGCCGGAAGTTTCGCCGTTCAGCGTATCGCTCAATTATGAGCTTGCCATCCCGTCGGGCTCGCACGGATTGTGGGATGCCGGCTCGGGAGCAGTGCTCACGGGTATGTATAAGCTTCCGCTGTCTCAAAAATTCTTTTTTGAGCCGGGATTGGCCGCATATTACAATACGATGGGTGTCGACTACATCGCTGAAGACGAGGCTGTGTACGAAGGCACCGTCAAAAATATCGGACTGCGCGTACCGCTGATGTTCGGCTTGCATCTGCGTCCCTCCGACCGCTTTGACCTGGATATCTCCACCGGCCCGTGGCTCAACGTAAATCTTTACGCCCGGCGGCAGGCCATGCCTGATGTCGATGCGCCCGTGCCGGTGCCGCAGAGCATCAATCTTTTCCGCAAAGGCTTCAAACGCGTCGAAGGTCTGTGGGGGCTGAAACTCAGCGCCACTTTCAAGGACCACTACATCGTGGGCATCACGGCGAGCACGGCTTTCACTCCGCTGGCCAGCTACGGCAACCGCGACAATAAGATCCGGATACGCCGCAGCACGGTGGGTATCATGCTCGGCTACAGATTTTGACAAGGGCGCAAAAAAGCGTATCTTTGCGTGATGAAACGCATTTTTCTCCCATTGATCGCACTTTTTGCCGCATTTCCGGCCTTTGCTGCCTCACGGCTGACGGCCGTGCTCGATTCTGTATTCGAGGCCCGCTACACTGCGGATGCCCCCGGAGCAGCCGTCATTGTGGCCCGGGGCGACAGCGTGCTGTATGAGCGCTATGCCGGCCTCGCCGATATGGAGAGCCGCGAGCCGATAGGCCCCGACACACGCTTCTGTATCGCTTCCGTATCCAAACAATTCACTGTGATGGGACTCCTGCGCCTGGCAGCCGGATATACCGGCTCTACAGGGCTGATGGACACTCCCGTGGCGCAGTGGTTTGACTATCCTCAGCCTTTCTGGCGCGATATCAGCCTGCGCAATCTTGCATCGCATACATCGGGAGTGCCCGATGCGCGTCCGCGCGACGACCGTGACTGGTGCATTTTTGCCGGCGAAGACGAGTCAATAGAGTATTTCAGCACAGTCGATACACTGAGCTTCGGCGCGGGAGAGTACTACGACTATCTCAACCCCTCATTTATATTACTCGCGCGCGTGTGTGAGAAAATCACCGGACGACGCTGGGACGAATATATGCGCGACAGCGTCTTTGACGCGGCCGGCATGGAGGATACATACCTCTTTGCCGCCGTCTCCCCAGGGCTAAGCCAGTCGCATGCCTACCGTCCCGACGGTGAGCGGTGGCATGAATTTGACTATGGCGAGGAAACATTCTATGCCACACGGCCCGACGGCTGCATCTACACTACCGCCCGCGACCTGCTGCGCTGGGAAAACGCCCTGCGTGACGGACGTGTGGTGGCGCCCGAAGTGCTGGCCGCAGCCTATCGTCCGCATGTGAGTGTCACGGCGAGTCCCTTCTGTGACTATCAGCAGCGCCCCGATACATGGTATGGGCTGGGCTTTTTCATCGACCATCCTGCACGGCGTCCACGCAAAATATATCATACGGGCGACAATGGCGGCTATCAGGCTTATCTGGCCAAATATCCGGAGAGTGATATCAAAATCATTGTGTTGGAAAACCGACACGACCACGATCGCTGGCAGCTCGCCACGCTCATAGATGAGGCGCTCGGTATGAGATGACGGTATGACTCCGCACAAAGAGCGCCGCAGATCTTGATAAAGGTTGTGGCGCTCAGGATGTTTTATAGATAAAACGTATTTTCAGAAGTCAGTGCAAATATGAAACGCTGCTTTCTCTTGCAGCATTTTTTTGAAGAACAGTATGTGCTATCAAGTATAAAGAATTATAGATAATAGTGTATTATCGTTCTTCAAAGTCCAAAGGTATATAATTGTACTGTCAAAATGAGAAATTTATAGTTAAATAGTGTTAATTGTTCGCAAAAATCTTACATATAGATATTGTACAGCGAATTGATGAAAATTTGTTACCTATACAATCAAATTTGAAAATGAAACGATTAGCCATTTTTTTCAAGCAATTTTGGCCTACTATCATAGTTGTCTGTGTTATTTTGTATGCCACATGGACGGCACACCCTATCGAGGAGGATGACCTGCCCATTTTCCCGCATTATGACAAATTGATTCATGCCATCATGATGGGCGGTTTCGCCGGGGCTGTGGCGTTCGACTGGTGCCGTGCACGCGCCGGCCGCCGGGTCAGCTCTGCACGGATGCTCCGCTTTGCCATGCTAGCTGTGGTATTCAGCGCAGTCGACGAAATCGTTCAGGGCTTGCTGCCGATAGGGCGCCCGTCGGATTTCGTCGACTTCATTGCTGATATTGTAGGTGTCATAGTGTCTTATTACACCGCACCACTTGCCATCAACGCCTTACTTCATCGTAAGAAGCGCTGAGATTTCTTCATTTACCGAGATATTTCTCTACATCGGCCACAAGCTCGTCACCTTGCTTGTCGCGGCTCAGGATGGTACCGTCGGGGCCTATGAGCATGATGCAGGGGATACCTTGGATACCATATATATCGGTGGGGATGCGCTGGGCGTCGATGATACATTCCCAGGGAAGCTGATGCTGTACGATGGCGCGTTTGGTATCTTCGGGTTCGTCCCACACGGCTACGCCGAGTACATCGAGGCCTTTATCTTTGTATTTATTGTAGAGTTCTTTCAATACTACAGTCTGGCGGATGCAGGGACCGCACCAGCTTGCCCAGAAGTCCACGAGCAGATAGTGGCCGTCTTTACCTACGAAATCACTCAGTTTCTGGCCGTTCACCTCGAAATCTGTGTATTTCTGTCCCACAGCAGTGGCCTCGCGGCGGGCGATGGCATCAAGTATCTTCTTGGTGAGCTTGGTGTTGGCGAATAGCGGCTCGCGTGCGGCGAAATCCTTGATGGTGGCCGGCTCAAGGTATGAGCCGAAGCTGCGCATCAGAAACCATGAGATAGGATTGTCAAGATTCTGGCCTATCTGAGCTTCAACGTAAGAGAGCAGCGAGTTGAAAGCCGCTTCTCCCGAAGCTTCATCAGTGGCGGCGCGCACGGCGGCTACCTTCTGATTGAGACTGTCGCCCATGGCGCGGTAGGTATCGTTGAGCGGGCTCCCGAAAGCGTCGCCGTCGGAGAAGGCTATCGAGCCGGGTTCGAGCACGAAGGCTCCGCCCTTGACTTCTTCATTGCGGATGATGGCCGGAATGGCTTCGTCCATCGTGCCCGAAAAGAGAGCCACTCCCTGCGATACAACAGTGGAGTCGACCACCTCCTCGGTGTCGGTATTGTAGATGTACACGGTCTTGCCTTCGGCATCAGCGCCTGCAGCGGGTACCTGTACTTTGTATGGATCGGCGCCCCAGGCCGAAATAGCTGCCGCGGCAACCATTAGTGTGATAATTTGTTTCATTTTTTGAGACGATTTGTTGTTAGTTTGTATTTTAACGGCAAATATACGGAAATTATTTTGTAGCTTTGCATTTGTAGAGTTTATAAACGACCTATAAACAATGGACAACCAGAAAAAAACGGCGGTCAACGAGTCTGTGACCGGTATGATAGAGCAGTCATTGAAGAAAAATTGGGAATTCGAGGCATTGTCGGATTTCCATGGCGTATCATTTCAATA
The DNA here is from genome assembly GCA_947646295.1 of uncultured Bacteroidales bacterium. Lineage (GTDB taxonomy): Bacteria > Bacteroidota > Bacteroidia > Bacteroidales > Muribaculaceae > CAG-873. The sequence goes on along the minus strand of CANSGE010000008.1, from coordinate 8,517 downwards.
CCGTGATGTAGCCCGTAAGATAGCCAAATTGCATATACTTTTCGAGAAATCGGGCCTGAAGCGCGGCGATAAAATAGCCCTCTGTGCCCGCAACAGCGCGCAGTGGGCGGTGGCCTTTCTGGGAGCGCTCACCTATGGGATAGTGCCCGTGCCTATCCTGCATGATTTCAAGCCCGACAGCATACACCATCTCGTATGCCACTCGGAGGCCAGGCTTCTCTTTGCCGACGAGCATACGTGGGACAGCATCGACCCGGAGCAGATACCGGACGTCAAGGCTGTTTTCCGCCTGAGCGACTTCTCTCTCTATCTCTCGCGCAGCAAGCGTATCGATGAAGCCCGTGCCAATCTCAACAAACTCTTCGGCGAACGCTATCCCGAGCGTTTCACTCCCGCCGATGTGAACTATGCGAAGCCGGATCCGGATGAGCTGGCTGTGATCAATTACACCTCAGGTTCCACAGGATTTTCAAAAGGCGTGATGATCACATACCGCAATCTTTGGTCAAATCTCCGCTTCGCCATCGACAATATCCCCTTCTTCAAACCGGGCGACGGTGCGTTGTGCATGCTTCCGCTCGCACATATGTACGGCCTCACTGTGGAGATGCTCCATACCTTTGTGCAGGGTTGCCATATCTATTTCCTCACGCGCACACCTTCGCCGAAGATCATCATGGAAGCTTTTTCGATAGTAAAGCCCAAGCTCATAATCACCGTGCCGCTGATTATCGAAAAAATCATAAAGACAAAGGTATTCCCGATGCTTGACAAGCCTATCATGAAGCTTTTGCTGCATGTGCCCTTTGTGGATGATAAGCTGCTCGGCAAAATCAAGGAGCGTCTCGAAGCCACATTCGGCGGCCAGTTGCGCGAGCTCATCATAGGTGGCGCAGGTCTCAATGCCGATGTCGAGGCATTCCTGCGTCGCATACGCTTCCCCTTTACCGTAGGCTATGGCATGACGGAGTGCGCTCCGCTCATCACCTATGCCCCCTGGGATGCGCAGCGCCCCGGCTCATGCGGCCGCATCGTCGACCGTATGGAGTGCCGCGTCGATTCATCAGATCCGGCCAATATACCCGGTACACTATGGGTGCGCGGCGAGAATGTCATGAAAGGATATTATAAAAATCCCGAAGCCACGGCTGAAGTATTCCGCGACGGCTGGATGAATACCGGAGATATCTGTCAGATCGATCCGGACGGATTCCTGTATATCCGCGGGCGTGACAAGAGCATGATACTCGGTCCATCGGGGCAAAATATCTATCCCGAGGAGATAGAACGCAAAATCAACAATCTGCCATATGTCAACGAATCGCTCGTGATAGACGAGCACGGCAAGCTTGTGGCCCTCGTGCATCCCGACTATGATGCTGCCCGCCAGACCGGCCTCACGCCCGAAGCACTCGACCCTATGGTGGAGAAGAGCGTCATCGAGCTCAATAAGGAATTGCCCGGATATAGCCAGATATCGCGTGTGCGCATACATCACGAAGAGTTCGAAAAGACGCCGAAACGTTCAATCAAGCGATTTTTATATCAACATTAATCATACTTGCATACAATATCATGAAATTATTACCGATTGCGCTCGCGTTAGCGGCCTCATCGCTCCCGGCGATGGCCGATAGTCGCGTCGCTTCACCTGATGGCGACATTGAGTTTCGCTTCGACGTCGTCGACGGGCGTCCCACCTACAGTGTGTACTTCAAAGGCAAAGAGGTCATCGCGCCTTCGCACCTCGGCTTCAAGCTCTACAGCGAGACGGGCCGAAATGATTTCACCAAAGCTGCTGCAAAGACCGGAGCCGACGCTCTTTCGATGACTGATGGATTTGAGCTGGCAGGCACGCCCCAACTCACATCCTTCGATGAGACCTGGACTCCCGTCTGGGGCGAGGAAACTGAAATACGTAACCATTATAATGAAGCGGCCTACACATTGCGTCAGCCCGACTTCGACCGTAATATTATTGTACGCGCGCGTGTGTACGATGATGGCGTGGCTTTCCGCTATGAATTTCCGCAACAGGCCCACCTCAATTACTTTGTCATCGACGAAGAGCTCACCGAATTTGCCATGACCGGCGACCACTATGCCTATTGGATACCCGGCGACTATGACACACAGGAATACGATTACTCGAAAACACGCCTGAGCGAGATACGCGATGTGCTCCCTACAATGCTCAATCCGGGCAACGCATCCACCACCACATTCTCGCCCACCGGCGTGCAGACTTCCCTCCAGCTCAAGACCGATGATGGCGTATACCTCAATATCCACGAAGCTGCGTGCATCAACTATCCCACGATGCATCTCAATCTCGATGACTCGACGATGACATTCACCAGCTGGCTCACCCCTGACAACCAAGGTCGCAAGGGATATATGCAGACACCCGCCGTGTCGCCCTGGCGCTCGGTGATCATCACCGACGATGCCCGCGACATTCTCGCCTCCCGCTTGATATACAACCTCAATGAGCCGTCGAAGATCGAGGATACCTCATGGATCAAACCCGTCAAGTACATAGGCGTATGGTGGGAGATGATCTCAGGTGCCGGCTCTTGGAACTATACCGACGACGTCTACTCCGTGATGCTCGGAGAGACCGACTATACAAAGACCAAACCCAACGGCCGCCACTCAGCCAACAACGAAAAAGTGCGCCGCTATATCGACTTCGCCGCCGATAACGGCTTCGATCAGGTGCTCGTCGAGGGCTGGAACGAAGGTTGGGAAGATTGGTTTGGCCAGTCGAAAGATTACGTATTCGATTTCGTGACCCCGTATCCGGACTTTGACCTCGATGCGCTCACCGACTATGCCAAGAGCCGCGGCGTGCGTCTGATGATGCACCATGAGACATCCGGCGCCGTGCGCAATTACGAGCGTCACATGGATACTGCCTATACGCTCATGAACGAAAAAGGCTACAATGCTGTAAAGAGCGGATACGTAGGCAATGTGATGCCCCGCGGCGAGTACCATTACTCCCAGTGGCTCAACAACCACTATCTATATGCCGTCACCGAGGCTGCCAAGCATCATATCATGGTCAATGCGCATGAAGCCACACGTCCGACAGGCATCGCGCGCACATATCCCAACCTCATCGGCAACGAGAGCGCACGCGGCACGGAATATCAGGCCATGGGCGGCAACCGCAAGACCCATACCTCGATTTTGCCCTTCACACGTCTGCAGGGTGGCCCGATGGACTATACGCCCGGACTCTTCGTATTCGATCTTTCGACATTCACCCCCGGCAACAATTCAAAAATTGCCTCGACCATCCCCGGGCAGCTCGCGCTCTACGTGACCATGTACAGCCCGCTCCAGATGGCAGCCGACCTGCCGGAGCACTATGAGATGTTCCCGGATGCATTCCAGTTTATCAAAGACGTGCCAGTGGAGTGGGAGCGCTCAGTATATCTCGAAGCTGAGCCGATGGACTACGTTACCATAGCCCGTAAGGATAAGAACAGCGACGAATGGTACATAGGCTCTACAGCCGGCACAGCCGACCGTGACTCCCGCATCTCGCTTGATTTTCTTGATCCCGGCCGCAAATACGAGGCCACCATCTATGCTGAAGCTCCCGATGCCAATACCGTCGACGGACAGCAGCGCTATCAGATCACCAAAAAGAAAGTCAACTCCAAATCCACTCTGAAGCTCCACGCCATCGCCGGCGGCGGCTACGCAATCTCAATTAAACCGTTGAATTGATAATATAATTATATAAAAGACTAAAACCGCTATCGGACTATCACCTCCGATAGCGTTTTTTAATTTCTTGGCCGGTGATACCGCCGGTGCGATTGCACAACGCGGCTGCGTCATACGTGACACAGCCGCGTCGCTCTCAGTTTTACCCGAGCGGATTTTACGAACCAAAAGCGTCTCCCGTGCGGCGTCAGCGCGCGCGGAGGATAGCTACCTTATTTTCAAATTCCGGAAATATGACTTTGCCGCCGGTGACCGCGGCGGTGCGTCCGCTGTACAGCTCCTCCACCGTATCGCCTTCGCTGAAGTACGGTGCGACGGATATGGGGCGGCCGCCCTCGGGAGCCAAGCATATGATCAATGTGGCATGACCGTCGGTGCGCACCGAGGTATGCGAGTCGAGAGTGATCTGACGCCCTTTACCTATTACGGGATTGTCGCGGCGGATGCGTCCGAGCCGGCGGAAGTGGCGGAGCGTGGTGGAGTCGGCCGAGGCCCAGTTCATATCCGATCGGAATGCCTGGTTGCTGTCAACATTGAGCTGTGCGTCGCTGAGCGGGCGGCGTGTCTCGTCACCGTAAAAGATCTGCACCGCACCCGGTGCGAGGAGCAATGTGGTGGCGCAGTCGATGATATTGTCCATATCGGCTTCGCGGTGATATGAATTATTGAGATAGCTGAAAGGATACCAATCGGAATGCACGGCCATGCTGTCGGCATAAGCCTGCCAGGTGTATGTGATGGCGTCGAGGTCGCCCAACTTGGGGAAAGTACAGTTGACCATATTGGAGAATCCTGCGTCGGCGTACCGGGCTTTGTACTCTATGCCTGACGGTTCGTTGTCGCCGGTCATGAAAAAACGGTCGGTCCACCGCGAGGCCGGATCCTGCGGATGAGCTGCGCGCCAGCGGTCGAGTGCGGCGTTGCAGGCACGGCTGAGCTGTGCCCAGCGGTCGGTATGCACATTTTCGACAATGTCGCAGCGGAAACCGTCGATACCGAATTCCTCCACCCACGAGGCTATCCAGCCGACGACATAGTCGGCCGGGGCGGCGTCGGAGTCGTGGCGCAACTTACGTGCCGATGGATTGACCCATGCGTCATTGTCATGGCCTTCGTTCTGCCATTTTTTCTTCAGGAAAGACGGTATTTTTACGCTCGTGCGGCTTTCGTCCTTGTAATCGGGCATACCGTATACCGTAGCCTCAAGAGGATTTGATTCGTCCCATCCCTCGCCGGGCATGCGTATCCACCCGGCATCGTACCAGCCATCCCATCCGGCGCGTCCCTCGAAAAACTTATCGAAGCTCCATGTGCGGATGTGCTGCGCGGCCTGCTCTTCGGTCAGTCCGGTGTCGGCAAATCCGTATTGTACGGCGTCGAGGAGGGTAGGGTAGCCGGGATTGTTGAGATTGGCGCCGAGCATCACGCGTATGCCCTGCGAATGTAATTCGTCCACGAGTTCGCGGAATTCCTGCACGGTACCGTAATTTTTGTCGATCTGAGTGTAGTCGAGCGGGTAATATCCGTGGTATCCGTAATGGGGGAAATCGTTGATCGAGCCGCTGCCCGACATCCATCCGTGTATCTGCTCATAGACGTCAGTCATCCACACGACGTCGATACCCATCTCCGCAAAATATCCCTCGCGGGCTTTTTGGAGCATTCCTTTGAAATCACCTCCATGGAATGTGGCGGCGTTGAGCCGTTCGCTGCCGTAGTCTACGATACGGCCATAATTGACATCGTTAGTTGTGTCGCCGTTGGCAAAACGGTCGGTGATCACAAAGTATACAGTGGCGTTGCGCCAGTCAAATGCCGGTGTGGCTGCGTTTGCGGCAAGCGTACAAAACATTCCGGCCAAAAGTGCTGTGGTTTTCATTGCAAGTATGATTTTGCAACAAAATTACGCAGCTGCGTCGTCCCGCGCAATACTGATTTATAACCATCAGAGGAGGTTCATCTCCGAGGCGGCGCGTACGGCTTCCACTGAATTGCCCACACTAAGTTTTTCGAGAATATTCTGGCGGTGACGGTTGACGGTATTGATGCTGATACCGAGAATATCGGCTATGAGCTTGCTCGGCAGTCCGTCGCGTATCTTGCGCAGGATTTCCTTCTCGCGTTCGGTGAGGATACGCCCACGGCGGTCGCCGAGCGACAGGCCGATGACTTCACCGGTCATATTATTGACGATACGCGGTGAGATACCATCGGCACGTTCCTGCGATGGCGACAGGGTGTAGGTACAGAGTATGAGCCAGATGCGTCCGGCAGGCGAGGGGTGCAGGATGCGTGTGGTGTTGTCGATGTAGATGTATTGTCCGCGTTGCGCCTGCAGGCGTATGCGGCAAGTCGCCCGAAAGTGAGGCTTGATATCGCGGTCAAGATGATCGACAAATTTAAAAAATTCGTATTCAAGCATGCGTTTGTCCACAAGATCCTCGGGGTGCATGCGGCTGTATATTTCATCTTCGTCGCTTGAGCCGAATTCTGTCGATGTTACCTCAGGGGCTGTCTGCAAACCGAGCAGAGCGCCCAATGCTCCGCAACATATATAGCAGCGGTCGGATGCGGCATCGGTGATCACCCGGCAATCATCCTCCACGGCCACGATATGTCGCAGTCGTGTGAGACTGTCGGTCAGTACGCTCGCGTCCAGACGTTCGGCACCGAGATTCTGCGCCGCATAAATACTGTTTAGTTCTCGCCTTAATACATCCATGATAGTGCAAAATTAGCGATAATATATGTAAGAGACAAGGCCGTGCATCGTGCGCGGCCTTGTCCGGGATCAGTATATATAATAATTGTGGATTGGAATATCACTCACCGGCGCCTCCGCCGAGTGCTTTGTAGAGGGCTACTACGGATTGAAGGCGGCTCACGCGGTCGGCTACGAGATTGAGGCGTGAATTGAGCAAGTCCTGGCGCGACGACAGCAATTCGAGGTAGGTCGCATTGGCCGTGCGGAAGAGAGTCTCGTTGGCTTTGACTGTCTTTTCCAAAGCCTCGCTCTGAGCGGTATGGAAGTCAATATTTGCCGTATGCGATTCGATGGCATAGAGAGCGTCGTTGACTTCCTGCCCGGCATCGAGCAGCGCCTGTTTATAGTTGAGCAATGCTATCCGCTCTTCATCTTTTGATACACGGAGGTTGGATATCAGCTTGCCGCGCTGGAAGATAGGCTGTGTGAGAGAGCCGAGCGCCGAGAGAATCCATCCGCCGGGATTGGTCACTGCCTGTCCAAGTGCGTTGGTCCATGCGGCCGAGCCTCCCAGGGTGAGCGAGGGGTAGAATGCGGCGCGTGATTGGTTGGTGGAATAGTAGGCCGCAGCAAGCGCCATCTCAGCCTGCACTACGTCAGGGCGCTGTGAAAGCAGCTGCAAAGGCACCCCCACCTTGATATCATCGGGTATCAGCTGCGCATCGAGTGTCGAGCGCTCGATGTCGCGATGCGGTACCCCGATGAGAGTGCAGAGGGCATTTTCGGTCTCGCGCTGCTGGCGCACCAGAGTATTCTGTGTGGCGAGCAGGCCGTTGAGGTTTGCGCGGGCCTGATTGACAGCGTTCTCGCGTATGTCGCCAACCTTGAGCTGGAGTTCCATGGTGCGCACCTGTTCCTGCCATATCTCAATGGTCTGGCGGCTGATTTCGATCTGTTCATCAAGCATGAGCAGCGAGTAGTAGGCCGATGCGATGGATGAGACGAGTTGTGAGCGCACCAGGCGAGAGTAAGCCGACTGTTGCAGCAGGAGGGCCTGCGACTCCTTTTTGGCATTGCGGAGCTTGCCGAAGAGATCCACCTCCCAGCTCAAAGCCACGGGCAGTTCGTAGGTTTTGGAAGCCTTATTGCCGTCGACGCTCGTAATCGCACCGTTGGGCGAAAAGGTGAGCGAGGGCAGATAGGCGAGCTTGGCGGCTGTGAGTCCGGCGGCTGCTTCATCGACGCGCAGGAGGGCCACCTGCAGGTCGGTATTTGAGTCAAGACCTTCTGATATGAGTGCACGCAGGCAGGGGTCGGTGAAGAGCTGCTGCCACGGCATCGAGCCGAGCGACTCGAGCGAGTCGGCCTTCATCATCGTGGAATCATCGTAGAGAGATTCCACGGGCAATCCCTCGGGACGGCTGTAATTGCTGTAGAGATTACAGCCGGTGAGCCCGATGGAGAGTATTGTAATCAGTGGAAGTATTTTCATTTTGAAGATTCTTTTTCTTTTTCGCGATCTTTACGCCGGCGTCCCATCACTTTTTCCTCAATATACTGGAAAGTGATGAAGAATGCCGGTGTGACCAGAAGCAGTCCGACAGTACCGATGATCATACCGCCCACCACGCCGACACCGAGCGATGTATTGCCGTTGGCACCTACGCCTGTGGCAAACATCAGCGGGAGCAGGCCGAAGATCATTGTGAGGGCCGTCATCAGAATTGGGCGCAGACGTACCGACGCGGCCGAAAGCGCAGCCTGTGTGAGCGACATGCCCGCCTTACGGCGTTCGGTACCGTACTCGGTGAGCAGGATGGCCGTCTTGGCCAGCAGACCGATGAGCATGATGAGACCCGTCTGAAGGTAGATATTGTTTTCGATGCCCCAGAGCTTGGCGAAGAGGAAGCTGCCCATCAGGCCGAACGGTACGGAGAGAATCACCGCGAGCGGGATGAAGAGACTCTCATAGAGGGCGCAGAGTATCAGATATATGAAGAGCACACAGATGCCGTAGACGATCACTGTGGTGTGGCTGCTGCCCGACTGCTCTTCCTCGCGGGTCATGCCTG
>CANSGE010000007.1 GCA_947646295.1 uncultured Bacteroidales bacterium | reverse complement strand
AAATATCCGATTTGGAAAGATTGGCTTGCTGAAAAAATGTTATATATTATTTTATAGGTTTACTATTTTTTGAAAAGGGCTCGGATGAGGTCGGGGCGGTGGAGGCGGTGGAGGGAGCGCTCGATGTCGATACGGTATGTACGGTCGTACCAGAAAAAGTATTTGCGCTGGGCGAGTTTCTCCTCGGGCCGCACGGCGGTAAATACTTTTTCGCCCGTATAGGGATGTACACCACTGTAATATATCTCGGAGGCTACTGTCATGGGGGTGGGGGTGAAGTCCTGTACCTGCTCGAGACGGAAATCAAGTGATTTTGTCTTGACGGCCAATTCGGCCATATCAATCTCGTGGCATCCGGGATGGCTGGATATGAAATATGGTATCAATTGCTGGCGCAGGCCGTGCTTGCGGTTGACGTTGTCGAAGATGCTCTTGAATTGGTGAAAGAGCTCAAATGACGGTTTGCGCATGATGTTCAGGACATCGTCCTCAGTATGTTCGGGCGCTACCTTGAGGCGTCCGGATACGTGAGAGGTGATGAGCTCTTCGTTGTATCGCCTTGAGGCGTCGTCGATTTTTTTATCGCCGCAGCGGTGCATCGAAAGGTCATAGCGCACTCCGCTGCCGATGAATGATTTCTTTACGCCGGGGAGCGCGTCCACCTTATGATAGATATCGAGGAGCGGGCGATGGTCGGTATTCAGATTCGGGCACACGACCGGATGCAGGCATGATGGCTTCTTGCACCGGGCACAGATGGATTTGTCGCGTCCGCCCATCTGGTACATATTGGCCGACGGACCGCCGAGATCCGAGATGTAGCCTTTGAAGTCGGGCATGCGGGTGACCTGGCGAGCCTCCCGCAGAATTGATTCAGGCGAACGAGAGGCTATGAATTTGCCCTGATGGGCGGAGATGGTGCAAAATGCGCAGCCACCGAAGCAGCCGCGGTGCAAATTTACGGAATGACGTATCATTTCGTAGGCCGGAATGGTCTTGCCCTTGTAGCGCGGGTGTGGGAGGCGGGTAAAGGGGAGGTCGAAAGCTGCATCGATCTCGCCGGTAGTCATGGCCGGGAGCATGGGCAGAACCTTGACGACTTCATCGCCATAACGCTGCCAGATGGTAGCCCCGCCATCGAGCGAATTGCTTTGCTGCTCTATGTGCTTGAAATTGGCCGACTGGAGACGTTTATCTGCCACACATTGTTGCCAAGAGTTGAGTATTATATTGCGCTCATCGGATTCGGCAGGCATTACTGATGCCGGAAGCTTTACCACAGACTGTGGCAAATCAGTGATGTCTGATATTTTTTCGCCGGCGGCGAGACGTCGGGCCAATTCTACCGTATTGTGCTCGCCCATACCATACAGGAGCATATCGGCGCCAGATTCGAGCAGGATGGAGGGCTTGAGCTTGTCGGCCCAGTAATCGTAATGCGAGAGTCGTCGCAGCGAGGCCTCGATACCGCCTGCCACTATCGCCGCATCAGGATAGAGGCGGCGAAGTATCCGGCTGTAGACGATAGTGGGATAATCGGGTCGCGCGCCGTGGCGGGCGCCGGGAGTGTATGCGTCGTCGCTACGGCGGCGGCGGTTGGCCGTGTAGTGATTGACCATCGAATCCATTGCTCCGGCCGATATGCCGAAGAAGAGACGCGGGCATCCGAATTTGCGGAAATCGCGCAGGTCGTCCTGCCAGTTTGGCTGTGGAACGATAGCCACACGGAATCCGGCGGCTTCGAGCACACGGCCAATCACGGCCGCTCCGAATGATGGATGGTCGACGTAGGCATCTCCTGAGAAAAGCACCACATCCACGTAATCCCATCCGCGGGCTTTCATTTCTTTGACTGATGTAGGAAGCCAGTCAGTAGGGCGGAGAGATGTATAATCGATTTCTTTCATTTTGACATTTCTTCGAGTCGAGCTTCGAGTTTTATAATCTCGTCGCGCAGACGCGCAGCTTCGAGAAATTCCATCTCCTTAGCGGCTTTGAGCATTTCGCCGCGCAGGCGTGTGATGGAGCGCTGGAGCTCATCTGCATTCATATATTGTACTACGGGATCGGCCGCGATATTGACTTCGGAACTGTATTCCGATGCATAGGGCAGCGATACCTTGGCGGCTTCCTTGAGTTTGCGTTTCTCTTTGGGTGAGAGGGGTTTGCCTTTGGAGGCAGCCTTTGCAGCCGCTTCGGGTTCGTCAGAGCGACCGGCGCCTACGATTGCGGCGCGGGCCTTGACGATAGCTTGCGGGGTGATGCCGTGCTTTTCGTTGTATTCGAGCTGTATGCTGCGTCGACGGTCGGTCTCGTCGATAGTCTTCTGCATTGATTCCGTGATCTTGTCAGCATACATTATGACTGTGCCGTTGAGATTTCGGGCGGCTCGGCCCACCGTCTGAGTCAGGGAGCGGACGTTACGGAGGAAGCCTTCCTTGTCGGCGTCCATTATAGCCACGAGGGAGACCTCCGGTAGGTCGAGCCCCTCACGGAGCAGGTTGACGCCGATCAGCACGTCGAAAGTACCCGCACGCAGGTCGTCGAGGATGCGCATACGGTCGATTGTATCGACATCACTGTGGATGTAGGCCGCCTTGATGCCCATTTTATTGAAATAGTCGTTGAGCTCTTCGGCCATGCGTTTTGTAAGGGTGGTGACGAGGGTGCGCTCGCCCCGCTCGATACGCAGATTGATTTCCTCCATGAGATCATCGACCATGCGTGTGCAGGGGCGCACTTCGATTTTGGGGTCAAGCAGCCCGGTGGGGCGGATGACCTGTTCGACGATCACACCGTCGCTTTCGGCCAATTCGTAATCGGCCGGCGTGGCACTCACAAATATAATCTGATTTGTGAGATTTTCCCATTCCGAAAATGTAAGAGGACGGTTGTCGAGAGCGGCGGGGAGGCGGAATCCGTATTCCACGAGGTTTGTCTTGCGGGAGAGGTCACCTCCGTACATTGCACGTATCTGGGGAATGGTGACGTGGCTTTCGTCGACGATGGTGAGATAATCTTTAGGAAAATAGTCGAGCAGGCAGAATGGCCGCATCCCCGGCTCGCGGCCGTCGAAATATCGTGAATAGTTTTCGATGCCGGTGCAATAGCCCAGTTCCTTGATCATCTCGACATCATAGGTCACGCGTTCTTCGAGACGCTGGGCCTCGAGGAGTTTGCCTTCTTTATGGAAAGCGTCGAGCTGATGTCCGAGGTCGAGCTGTATCTGTCGTACCGCCGTCTGTTGGCGGGCAGGAGAGGTGACGAAAAGATTGGCGGGGAAAATGCGGAACGAATCGTGTTTGCCGAGCGAACGCATATCGTCGGGATGATGGGTGGAAATCGACTCGATTTCGTCGCCCCAGAATACAATGCGCAGCACAATCTCCTCGTAGGCGAGGCGGATATCGATAGTGTCGCCCTTGACGCGGAATGTGCCGCGCTTGCTCTCTACCTCGTTGCGCGAATAGAGTGCTCCGACGAGCTGCCGCAGGAAGGCATTGCGTGTGATTTTCATTCCTACATTGACAGGCACGACATTGGCATGGAAATCCTGGGGATTGCCCATGCCATAGATGCATGAGACAGATGATACGACAATCACGTCGCGGCGTCCGGACAGCAGGGCTGATGTGGTGGCGAGACGCAGGCGATCGATCTCATCGTTGATCATGAGATCCTTCTCTATGTATTTATCGACGGATGGAATATAAGCTTCGGGCTGATAATAGTCGTAATAAGATACGAAATAATTGACGGCATTGTCAGGGAAAAATTGCAGGAATTCCGAATACAGCTGTGCGGCGAGAGTCTTGTTGTGGCTCAGTATGAGGGTAGGGCGCTGTACGCGCTCGATGACGTTGGCCATAGTGAAAGTCTTGCCCGAGCCTGTGACACCGAGCAAAGTCTGCGATGGAGTGCCGTCGTTGACACCATCGACGAGCTGCTGGATGGCCTGCGGCTGATCACCTGTAGGCTTGAAATTTGACGAAAGCTTAAAATCCATTCTGTTTGTCTATAAGTATGCAAAGTTAGCAATTTCTGCGTATACAAGCAGCATAATCCAACTATAAGTTGTAAATTTGCATTGTAAAAGTAAACAGGATGAAAATAGGCAATGTAGACTTAGGAGAACGTCCGGTGGCTCTCGCTCCGATGGAAGATGTCACGGATGCTTCTTTTCGCTTGATATGTAAGGAAATGGGTGCTGATCTGACCTATACGGAGTTTGTAAGCGCCGATGCCTTGATCAGAAATATTGCCGCAACTACGCGGAAACTGCATATAGCCGAGGGCGAGCGTCCGACGGCGATACAAATCTATGGCAAGGAGGTTGAGCCGATGGTTGAGGCCGCCCGGCTTGCCGAGGAAGCCCGGCCTGATTTCATTGATATCAATTTCGGCTGTCCTGTCAAGAAGGTAGCCGGCAAGGGAGCCGGCGCGGGAATGTTGCGCGACATTCCCAAGATGCTGCAGATCACACGCGCGGTGGTCGATGCCGTAAGCTTACCTGTGACTGTCAAAACCCGCCTGGGCTGGGACCATGAATCGAAAATCATCGTAGATCTTGCCGAGCAGTTGCAGGATTGCGGCATCGCGGCGCTGACGGTGCACGGGCGTACGCGCTCGCAGCTCTATTCCGGAGAGGCCGATTGGGAAATGATAGCGCGCGTGAAAGCAAATCCCCGCCTGCACATCCCCGTGATAGGCAATGGTGATATCACATCGCCTGAAAAACTGGTAGCGGCATTTGACCGATATGGGGTGGATGGTGTGATGGTAGGACGTGCGTCGATAGGAGCGCCATGGATTTTCCACGAGATGAAACAGCTGCTTGCCGGCGAAGAGGTGGTGCCGCTCACGGATTCAGAGAAGATGTCGCTCCTGCGCCGACAGATCCGCGAAAGTGTGGAACGCATCGACGAGTATCGCGGCATATTGCACATCCGGCGTCATCTGGCTGCCTCGCCGCTCTTCAAGGGAATACCGGATTTCAGGTCGACCCGTATCAAGATGCTTCAGGCGGATACGCTCGACTCATTGAATGAAATCCTTGATTTTATCGAACGTAATTACTTAAGCAATAGCTAAACTGATATGAAACGCATATACTATTCCATAATAATGTGCCTTTGCGGCATTGTTGGCGCCGCAGCTGCGGAGCCGGCTGATTACAGCCTGCATGTGGAAGATTTCAACTCTCTCAAAGTGACAGATGGTATCAACGTCGACTACCATTGCTCGGCCGACTCGGCCGGATGGGTATATTTCACCTGCCCGCCGGAAATCGCCAAGAGCCTGCTCTTCTCCAATAACAAGGCTTCGCTCAATATACAGGTGGATTTTGATGCCATTGGAAGCCCGGAGCTTCCGACCCTGCATGTGTATTCATCGACATTGGCAAAAGTTGAGAACGCCTCAGACTCCACTCTGCGGGTGATGAGCAATGTGCCGGTCGATAAATTCAAGGCGCGCGTAGTGGGCAACGGCATGCTTGTGATAAAGGATATCAAAGCCGTCAACGCCGAATTGTCCATCGCTACCGGAAAGGGACATATCGTAGCTTCCGGCGAGGCTAAGCAGCTGAAGATATCGAATGTGGGTACCGGTCCGATCGAAGCCGGCGCTCTGATGGCTAAAAAAATCAAGGTGATGGTGCTCGGTACGGGTCCTGTGGATTGCTATCCCACTGAGTCCTTGTCGATCTACGGTGCCGGCTCGGGCACAGTGTATTACAGAGGCCACCCTGAGAAAATCGTCAACCGTACTATCGGTGTGAAAGACCATCCTGTAGAGTGAATCTCAAGACGCGCACAGCCCATACTCTGAAGTGGAATGCGATAGACCGCATAGCCACGCAGGTGCTGTATGCCGTCACGGGCGTGATACTTGCGCGACTGCTCTCGCAGGAAGATTTCGGTCTTGTGGGTGCCGTGCTTGTGTTCCAGGCTTTTGCGTCGCTGCTGGTTGACAGCGGATTTTCCTATGCGCTGCTCCAGCGTAAGCGTCCGAGCCGCATTGATTATTCGACGGTACTGTGGTTCAATCTTAGTGTCTCGACGTTGCTCTATATTTTATTGTACATCGCGGCGCCGTTCATAGCGTATTGTTTTCAAGGAGAGCAGGCGCTGATACCGCTTTCGAGGGCGATGTTTCTGTCCTTTATCTTCAATGCATCTGCTATCGTGCAGACCAACAGGCTGATGAAGCGGATGGACGTGCGCATGGTGACTGTGAGCAATTCCATCGGTCTTGCGATAGGAGCTGTCGTGGGCATAGTGCTTGCGATGAGTGGCTATGGAGCTTGGGCGATAGTATGGCAGACGGTGACGCTGTCGGCTGTGAAGTCGCTCGTGTTGTGGACCACTCAGAGGTGGTATCCTAAATTTGTTTTCTCGTGGAAGTCGCTCAAGAGTTTTTTCGGCATCGGCTCCCGCATGATGCTGACTTCATTTCTCAACACACTTTTTCAGAATATCTATTCGTTTTTCATAGGCAATCGTGTAGGCCTCGCGCCATTGGGATACTATACGCAGAGTGATAAGTGGAGCAAGATGGGGGTGATGTCGATCTACCAGATCGTCACTTCGTCATTCTTGCCGGCTTTGAGCGATGCCCAGGACGATGATGAGCGTTTGCGCCGCATGTGCTCCAAGATGAACCGGTTTACGGCCTATATGGTCTTTCCGGCGCTGATATTCCTTGCTGTCATGGCAACGCCGATTTTCCATCTGCTCTTCGGTACGAAGTGGGATCCGTCGATCATCCTCTTCCAGCTCTTGCTTGTGCGCGGAATTTTTACTGTGCTGGTGGGCCTCTACAATAATTATCTGCTTGCCAAAGGTAAAGCTAAATCAATCATGTGGCTCGAAGTGCTTCGTGATACCGTGGCTCTGGGTGCCTTGGGGGCTGCTTTGCCGTTTATCGGACTGTCGACGCCTGAGCATCCGGTGCTCGGACTTGAATATCTGATGTGGGGGCAGGTGGGCGCATCGGCGGTCACCTTGGCTGCGCGAAGTGTGGCGATGAATATTCAGGATTTTCTTAAAGATCATGCACCATATTTATGCCAATGTCTTGTGATTGTGCCCCTGATGTTGCTCGGCAAAGGGCTGAGCGATGTGGCGGCCGTGCAATTACTGTGCGAGGGGCTGATAGCCGTGACCGCCTATATCGGTATCAATTATTGTCTTGGATCGGTAGTGCAGAAAGATGCATTGAATTATATAAGAAAGAAATCATGAGAAACTTTTTTTTGACAATCATGCTGGCGGGCAGCCTCACGCTCTGTGCGGGTGAGCCTGTGATGATAGGACACCGCGGGAGTGATGTGGGAGTCGAGAGCTCGGTAGAAGCGCTTCGTGCAGGTGCCGAGAGAGGCTATGCGTTTCTTGAATCAGATGTACGTGTAGCCGGCGACGGTACTTTTGTGCTCTCGCATGATGATACGACCGAGCGCCTTGGCTCGGGGCTTGTAGTGGCAGAGACGCCGGGCGAAACTCTTTGTGCCGACAGTCTTCGGCAGGTGCGCTGGGAGGTGGAGTACACCGGGCATATGGCTACCTTGGCCGACATGCTCAATATCTGCAAAGAGTATGGAGTAAGGCCCTTGATCGAGCTAAAATGGGCCACAGGCATCAATTCGAATGATACTTCAGGGCTGCCCGCGCTGATTGATTTCATCACAGAGGCAGGGATGCGCGAGCAGTGTATGATACTTACATCCATGAAACCATGTCTTGAGTATATACGTGAGCATTATCCCGATGTGGAATTACAGTTGCTCGTGCAGACCAAGGTTGACGAAAATTTTGAGTTCTGCAAGCAGCATCGGATGGGTATAGACATACATCATTCGGCTGTGACGCCGGATGTAGTAGAGCGTTTCCATGCCGAGGGGCTGCCCGTGAACGTCTGGACAGTGAACACTCCGGAAGATTACGAGCGCTTTAAAATGATGGGGGTGGATTATATCACGACGGATAAACTACCGACTCACTTCTTGCAGTAAGACAGAAGTATCTGTGTGAGCTCCGTGGAGTTGATAGGTGTGTGAGGTGTAGTAAAGTCGGCTTCCTCGTCGATGATCGGACGTGCGAGGGTGAAAATCGCATCGGCATCGCTCGAGAGATGCTCCGGCAAACGATGCTCCGTGATGTACGCGACGAAAGCCGGCATCAGCTCAGCCGTTAGCTCAGGGCCGGCCGCCCGGAGTGCCTGCGCAACTATTTCCGGAAGATGGATTTGTGGAGATTGCATTGAGAGCCGGGAAATTAATGAATCAGAGCAGTGCGAGCACCTCGCGACGGAGATCGGCATCGGTCTCAAATGCACCGGAATATTCTACGGTGACCGTGGCGGCATGCTGTTTTTCGACGCCTCGCATCTTCATGCAAAGATGTTCGGCAGTGCATTTCACTATCACGCCGCGGGCGTCGAGTGCTTGCATTACGCATGCGCACAATTGTTCGGTGAGGCGTTCCTGCACTTGCAGTCGGCGTGCAAAAATGTTGACGATGCGGGCGAGTTTGCTCAGGCCTACGATGTGTTTGCCGGGGAGATATGCGATGCTTACAGTGCCGAAAAATGGCAGGACATGGTGCTCGCAGAGGGAATAGAATTCGATATCCTTGACGGTGACCACTCGTGATCCCTCGGCCTCGAATACGGCCGATTTGATCGTATCCACTGCATCACTTTGGTAGCCTGAGGTAAGAAATGCGAGCGCTTTTGCAGCGCGAAGGGGTGTCTTAAGCAAGCCTTCGCGGGATGTGTCTTCGCCCATGAGGGTGATGATGTCGGCCATGCGTTCGGCGATGGCGTCGATACGTTCCTGGTCGGAGAGTTTTGCGACTGTATCTTTATCTATCATACTGTGTTATCTTACGTTGACTCTGTCGCGGACGATTCGTAGCTGCGAACCCATTTCGGGGAATGCCTGGCGGATTGCGGCAAGGGCGGCCTCGGCTTCGGAGCGAGAGGTGAAATCACCGACCTTCACCCGCCAATCGGGTGAGTTGAACGACACGTAGGCGTTGAATTCAGGGAAACGGCTCTGAATCCTGCTTTTGCGGGCCTGAGCTTCACGCTTGGCGGTGCGGGCGTTGTTGTCATCGAATACTTGCACGCGGTATCCCTGACGTGAGGTCGAACGTGACGTTTGGGCCGGAGCAGCCGGCTTGTCGGTCTCAGCTGACGGATTTTCAGCCTCGGTCTTGGCTTCGCCTCCGTATAGCCGTGCATTGAGTGCATCGGGCATGATGATTGTGACCGTACCGGCGGAGGCCGATGCTGTATCGGCTGCGGCTACGATTGAATCGGTGGCTGCTGTCTGAGCGGCCATGCCTGCGGGAAAGGCGAGTAATGCGAGGGTGAAGAGGCGTGAAAGCATGTATGAATAGTGAAAAATACGGGAGGCCGGAGCCGGAAGCGCCGTCCTCCCGATATGAGTGAATTTAGAATGCGTTGACGATACCCATGAAGTCGGCGCACTTGAGAGCGGCACCACCGATGAGACCACCGTCTACGTCGGGTTTTGCAAAGAGCTCAGCAGCGTTGGAGGGCTTGCAAGAACCACCGTAGAGGATCGAAGTGTTGTCGGCAACTTCCTGTCCGTATTTGCCTGCAATGACGGCACGGATGTGGGCGTGCATGTCTTCAGCCTGGTCGGCGGTAGCGGTTTTGCCGGTGCCGATAGCCCATACGGGTTCGTAAGCGAGGATGATCTTGCTGAAGTCTTCAGCTGAGAGGTTGAAGAGACCTTCTTCGACCTGACGTGCCACTACTTCGTTGAAAGTGCCGTTTTCGCGTTCGGCGAGTACTTCACCGATGCAGAAGATGGGAGTAAGGCCGTTCTCGAGAGCGAGAGCAACTTTTTCGCGGAGAGTTTCGGATGTCTCACCGTAGTACTGGCGGCGTTCGCTGTGACCGAGGATCACGTAAGTTGCACCTGTAGAGGCAACCATGGGAGCGGAAACTTCACCGGTGTAAGCGCCTGACTTGTGGTCGGCACAGTTTTCAGCACCGAGGCCGAGCTTTGTCTGATTGATTTTTGCGGCTACGGGAGCAAGGTGGGTGAAAGGCACGCAGATCACAACGTCGCATTTGGGGGTTGCGTTTTCGAGGGCTGCATTGACTTCTTCGGCGAGCTGTACACCTTCAGCAAGTGTGGTGTTCATTTTCCAGTTGCCTGCTACTATTTTTTTTCTCATAATATTATTATATGTAACTTTTGTGATTTTTGATGTGCAAAGTTACGCAAATATTCCTAAAGGTGCAAGCAAATAAGTGCAATGAAGACGAAGGTCGCGGGAGCTACCGCCAGGAGTGAATCGATGCGGTCAAGTATGCCACCGTGGCCGGGGATGAGGTTACCGGAATCTTTGACGCCTACGCGACGCTTGATGAGCGACTCGAAAAGATCACCGACAGTAGAGAGGATACTCACTGCCGCGCCGTAGACAGCCCATATTATATATAATGTGTAATCGCTGCCGGCTGGATGTATCACAGCACAGCATATGCATGCTGCCACGACACTCAGCAGAAGACCGCCGTAGAATCCTTCGAGGGTCTTTTTGGGAGAGAGGCGTTCGCAGAGTTTATGGCGTCCGAAAGTGCGACCTGACAGGTATGCTCCGGTATCGTTAGTCCATATGATTATGAATGTGGAGAGCACTATGGCCGGAGCCGTCTCCCCGATGCCGTAGGCTGCGAAAAACAGCAGCAGGGGAAAGCATGTGTAGACAATGGCAAAGGCAGCTGCTGCGGCATTGCGCGCTGACGAAGACTCGTGTGAAGCCACCGCGACCCACATGCGTGCCGGGATGTAAAGAGGCAGCAGGAAGAGACAGAATGCCATCGCTGGAATGGAGAAAATCATACCATAAACGCCCGTAAATGCCAGCCCGACGGAAAGCAGATCGCAAAGCCGGGCGGCAAAAGGATACTTCTCGCCTTTGGCAAGCAATTTATTCATCTCGGACATAGCGAGGAGTGAGAAGAGCAGCATCAGCCCGAAGAACCACCACTGCCCGAGCAGACAGCAGGCGACTATAAGTGCTATATATACTGTGCCTGAGATGGCACGAAGGAGCATATTGTTCATGATGATGTGTTTTAAATGACCACTTAGATCATGCGGTGTCCGGTGTCAGATGCTTTGAGGTCGTCATTGAGTGATGCGCGTTCCTCCACGTGAGCTTTCGTCGTGGTATCGTTGAGCTTCATGCGCACTTTCACTTGATCGAATCCCTTTCCATATACGCCATTGACGTTGGCTTGGGTGACAAATGCATCGTGGTCAATTGATTTGATGATACGGAAAATATTTATTGACTCGATTTTGCGGGCCATTACCAGAAGGACTTTCACTTCTTGTTTGCTGTACCAACCTGTGCCATTGAGGATTGTGCAGCCACGCTTGGCCTCGTTGTTGATGGCATTGGCTATTTCCTGCCATTTATTTGAGAAAATGATGAATTGCACAGCCTGACGGTTGGTGTTGATCATCAGGTCGGCCATATATGAGCACATGAAGAGGACGATGAAGCCGTATACCACGGTGTCGATCTTGTGGAATATGAAATAAGATGACGAAATGATGCACATGTCGACGTAGATCATCATGCGTCCTATCGTGACGTTGGAGTGCTTGGCCACCATGGCAGCCACGATATCAGTGCCACCGGTAGAGCCATTGTGCACGAAACACATACCCACACCTACGCCGGAGAGAATACCTCCGATAACGCAACTGAGGAATGGCTCGAGATGGAAGATGTCGCCGCAGATCGGGATAAAAATACCCATCATGACGGAAATCATGGTGGCGCCGAAAATGGTACCTATCACAAATTGTTTGCCCACAACTTTATATGCTATGGCAAGGAGGATGAGGTTGATGGCGTAATTGCCCACAGCGATGGGCACACCGAGTGTGAAATAGAAAATGGTACTGAGACCGGCCACACCGCCAATGACGACGTCGTGAGGCAAGATAAAGGACGAAAATGCGAAAGCATAAATCGAGACGCCCAAGATTATGAACATGTAATCTTTCGAGGTGCGCCAGATTTTGCCGGGTTGTATATGCTTCATCGTTTTTGTGATTTAACGCACAAAGTTAAGCCAAAAAAATGTATTTGCTAAGCTTTATAGCGAAAAATCTTGCGTGATGAGGTCGTTATTGGAGAAAAGTGAAATTGAATTGGCCCCGATGTCGTAGTGTTTGAAAGGAATGCGTCCGATCTCGGGGGCTTTTACAGCTCCGTGATGTCCTACGCGTATGGGGGCTGTCTCCACGCGGGCAAGGTCCCAGAGACCGGAGTCGATGAAGGATTGGAGCACTCTGCTACCTCCTTCGACAAGTACGCTGGTGATGCCTCGGGAGTATAATTGACGCAGGAGATCGGGGATATCTGCGTAGTCGGACATCACGATACATTCTTCTCGTGTAGTGATATCGGAGGGAGAAAGGCGTCGGCTGCGGTCAAGCACTATCGGACGCGGATTACGGGCCGGTCCCCACAGGCGGGAGTCGAGGGAGGGGCGGTCGGCAAGCATGGTCTGCGAGCCGATGAGGATGGCATCGTGTATGCCGCGCAAGCGGTGTGTGAGTGTGCTGGAGGTGAGGCCGGAGAAGCGTGCGGGCTGACCGTCGGGCCGGTCGGTGTCGATATATCCGTCGGCGGAGCGGGCCCATTTCAGCGTTATCCAGGGACGCCCTTGCTCGTGAGCTGTCATGAAGCGGGCGTTGAGACGCCTGCTCTCTTCAGCCAATACGCCGGTGACGACTTCCACTCCGGCGGCGCGCAGCATGGCGATTCCTCGGCCGGCCACTTCCTTGAAAGGGTCGTCGGCTCCCACTACTACGCGTGGAATTTTCGAATCAATTATCAATTTGGCGCAGGGTGGGGTCTTGCCATAGTGTGAGCATGGCTCGAGTGTGACGTACATGGTAGCGTCATGCAGGAGGGCTTTGTCTTTTACGGATGCTACGGCATTGACTTCGGCATGGCCTTCGCCGCACCGGCGATGATATCCCTCGCCTATGATGGTATGCCCGTCGGGACCGACGATGACGGCGCCAACCATTGGATTGGGTGATGTATTGCCGCGGGCCGTAGCTGCGAGCTGAAGCGCGCGACGCATGAATTTTTCATTGTATTCCATGCTATAGCTGCGAATATGGCTGTGAGAAAGTGTTTCCTTGCAGAGGATCGCCTGTGGTGATGCCTTTCTGAAGCCATGCCATGCGTTGCGACGACCGACCATGATTGAAAGTTTCCGGCTGCTCGCGTCCGGTGGCTTTCCGCTGAAGATAATCATCGCCAATTTTTGAGGCCGCGTTAATGGCATTTTCGACGTCGCCGGGCTCGATCGAACCGAACATTTCATTATCGCGGTTGGCCCACACTCCGGCATAGAAGTCGGCTTGTAGCTCAAGGCGTACGCTGATTTGATTGGCTTCGGTCTGGCTGACCTGATTCATGAGGTTGTGAGCCTGGTCGAGTGTACCGAGGAGATATTGCACGTGATGGCCGACTTCGTGAGCGATGACGTATGCGTAAGCGAAATCGCCCCCTGCACCGATTGTCGAATCCATTTCCTTGAAAAAGTCGAGGTCGATATATACAGTCTGGTCGGCCGAGCAATAGAAGGGGCCGGTCTGTGATGTGGCGTTGCCGCATCCGCTCTGCACGGCTCCGGTGTATAGCACGAGCTTAGGACATTCGTATTCGCCCCAGCCTTGTTTGCGGAATTCAGCCGTCCAGACATCCTCGGTGCCTGCAAGCACCTTTGAGGCGAGGTCGGCAAGACGTTCGTCTTCGGCATCGGGCGTATATTGAGTGGATATCTGCTGCCCGGACAAGCCCGAACCAATCACAGAATTAAGGATGTCGCCGATATTTCCACCGGATAAAAGGGTGATGACACCGGCTACAATTACGCCGATAATACCTCCGCCTATGCCAATCGAGCGGCCTGAAAGGCCACGGCGGTCATTTACGTTGTTGCTGTTGCGTCGTCCGTCGAGTCTCATATTAAGAATACAATGATGCGTAAAAAAATGTTCATCCGATCTTTATGCCGGAAAATCCCATGAAAGCCATTGCGAGCAACCCTGCCACGAGCAAAGCTGCCGGCACACCACGCATCGGGCGGGGAATGTCGTAGAGCGCGAGCTGGGTGCGGATGCCTGCAAAAATGGTAAGTGCCATAGTGAAACCAATTGCGGTGGAAACTGCATAAACTATCGATTGCAGGAGCGAAAAATCTTTCTGAGTGACGATGATCGCTACACCGAGCACGGCGCAATTAGTGGTTATCAGGGGGAGAAATACACCCAACGCAGCATAGAGCGAGGGTGAAATCTTGCGGATGATGATTTCGAGCATCTGCACCAGTACAGCGATCACGAGGATAAAGAGTATCGTCTGTATGTAGGCAAGCCCAAGCGGTACGAGTACAAAGTACTGGAGTATCCATGTGACGCAGGTGGCCACAGCCATGACAAATGTGACTGCTGCGCCCATACCTATGGCCGAATCAAGGTTTTTCGACACACCGATGAATGGACATATACCGAGAAATTGTGCGAAAACGATATTATTGACGAATATCGCGGTGATAATTATAGCTATGTATTCGATCATGGTCAGGCTTTATTGGTCAAACGGTTGAAAATAGCGATCAGAAATCCGAGTACGATGAAAGCTCCCGGCGCAAGTACGAAAAGGAGTGAGCCGTAGGATTCCGGGTAAATATGGGCGCCGAAGATGCATCCGGTACCTAAAAATTCGCGGAGGGCTCCTATGACGGTGAGCGCGCAGGTGAAGCCGAGGCCGATACCGATACCGTCGCATGCCGACGCGATGACTCCGTTTTTGGATGCAAAGCTTTCAGCTCGTCCCAGGAGAATGCAGTTGACCACAATCAGCGGGATGAAAATGCCGAGAGCCCCGTAGAGAGCGGGGAGCCACGCTTGCATGACCATCTGCAGAACTGTCACAAATGATGCGATAATGATGATGAAAGCCGGTATGCGCACCTTGTCGGGCACGAAGTTTTTAAGTGCCGAAATCGCTACATTTGAACAGATGAGCACAAAAAGAGTGGCAAGTCCCATCGAAAGCCCTGTCAACGCTGAAGATGTCGTGCCAAGGGTAGGGCACATACCCAATATGAGCACGAATGTCGGGTTTTGTTTGACTAACCCATTGTATATGATATTCAATGCTTTCATGATTGCGAATTGTATTGGTTGAATGCCTCGCGTGCGTGATTCACGGCATTGAGCACGGCACGTGAGGTGATTGTGGCGGCTGTGATTCCATCGATTTCGCCGCCGTCTTTGGCTACTTTGAGCGGCGCCGTCGAGCCGATGATGCTGCGGTGTCCCGTGCTGTCGCGGAACCATTCCTGAGCCTTTGCTCCGAGGCCCGGAGTCTCGGCTTGCTCAAGTATGCTGTAACCGGTGATGCACCCCGATGTATCAAATCCTACCATCAGAGTGATCAATCCCGAGAAGCCATCCATCGTCGATACTTTAACGGCTGCTCCGGCCGCTTGACCATTCAGAGAGGCAGGATAGATTTCGCAGCCGTCGATGTTTATCGCTTGGGCCTGTGGGTCGTTGTCGAAGGGCGGGAGCACAGATGCCACCGCCTCGACCGATGCAGCTCGGGCACTTTCCTCTATAGGGCCGGCAGTGAGCAGGTTGACACCGGCCAGGATGGCGCCTACGGCTGCGGAAATGCAGCCGAGCGATAGTATCATGTTGCCTAAGGTCGATTTCATGCCGCCACCTCCTTCCGGGCCGCGAATCTGCGCGGCTTCACATATATATTAATGAGTGGAGTGATTGCGTTGCCGAGAAGGATAGCGAAAGACATACCCTCGGGGTAGGCACCCCAGTTGCGTATCACTACAGTGATGATGCCGATAAATACGCCGTATATAATCATTCCGCGGTGAGTCATCGGCGAAGTGACGTAGTCAGTTGCCATGAAAACGGCTCCGAGCAGCAGGCCGCCGCTGAGCAGGTTGATGCCCACGGGCGCTCCCACAAGCGCATCGAATACGGCCACGGTAGCTATGATCGACACAGGTATGTGCCACGTGATGATGCGTGTGGCTAGAAGATATATAAAACCGATTATGATGGCTATGGCTCCGACCTCACCCAGGGAGCCACCCATGTTTCCGAGCAGCATATCTGTATATGAAAGCATGTCGCCGGAGAGATCGCCCGTCTTCAGTCGGCCCAGTATTGTGGCGCCGGTGTGTCCGTCGGGCGAAGCGCAGAATCCGCTTCCGGGGAGCGGCCACGACGTCATCAGAGCCGGGAACGAGATGAGCAGGAAGACTCGGCCGGCTATGGCGGGGTTGAATATATTGCGGCCGAGACCGCCGAATGCCATTTTTGTGACGCCGACAGCAAATACCGACCCTAATACTGCCGTCCACCATGGAAGAGATGAGGGCAGATTGAGCGCCAGCAGCAATCCGGTGAGAGAAGCTGCCGTCAGCGATGGAATCTCGGGCCGCTGTCGTCCGAGGATGAAACGGCTGATGAGCCATTCAGACAGTACGCAGCTTATGATGGATATTGCAATTATTTCAAAAGCGGGCAAGCCGAAGTACCAGCAGGCGCAAAGAGTTGCCGGCAGCAATGCGATGATGACGTGTGTCATCGCCGAGGTGACTGTGCGGCCCGTATGTATATGTGGTGATGGAGAAAAGATCATTTTTGCGATTTTTCGGCACGTATCTGTGCCATTACGGTTGATTTAGCGATACGTATATAGTCGAGCAAAGGTTTCGACGACGGGCATGTGTATGAACATGAGCCACACTCGATGCAATCGGCTACGAGCGCCTGCCGGGCTTCATCCCACATACGCAGACGTCCGTAGGTGGAAAGCAGATACGGTTCGAGCCCCATCGGACATGCCTGCACACAGCCTGCACAACGGATACAAGCCTGCTCTTCCCGGCGATATGGAGTGCTGAGAACAAGGAGGCCGGATGTGCCTTTGGTGACGGGAGTATCAATTGTTGCAGCGGTGCGCCCCATCATCGGACCACCGAGTATTACTTTGCAATCGTCAGGTATTTCACCTAAAATTTCTTTAATGGATGTACCGACAGCTACCAGATAGTTACCGCGGTTCGGTACGTCGCCTGTCACGGTGATGACCCTGTCAGTGAGCGCGCGTCCGCGGCACACGGCAGCGTACACGGCAAAAGCAGTGGCGACATTGTTGACGATCACTCCAACCGAAGCGGGCAGGGCTCCCGAAGGAATACGACGTCCGATCACAGCTTCTACAAGTTGTTTTTCGCCACCTTGCGGATATTTTGTCTTTAGCGGACATATTTCGATTGGCCATGTCGGGTCGAGAACATTCCGGAGCGCGGCGATGGCCTCCGGTTTGTTGCGTTCGATACCTATTACGGCACGTCGTACGCCGGAGGCTTTCATCATCAGTTCGATGCCCTCCATGATATTTGAGGCATAGGCGCGCATGAGGGCGTCGTCGCAGGTGAGGTACGGCTCACATTCGCAGGCGTTGATGAGTAACAGCTCCGGCTCGGCACCTTCTTTTGTTGATAATTTTACCGTGGCGGGGAAGGTGGCTCCTCCGAGACCTACGATGCCGGCCTCAGATACAAGGCGCCGGATGGTATCTCGTGAAAAATCCTCGCTGATACTTCTATCAGCCGGCTTTGCATCCGCTTCGATTTGCGCTTTGCGGGCTATTTCATCTGCGCGATGTTGCTCATCATCGGCCTCGATGACGATAGCCGGCGCAGTGTATCCCGATGGCAAGTTGACGGTAGTGATAGCTTTGACGGTACCTGAGATAGATGCATGCACCGGTGCTGAGATAAAGCCTGCCGGGGAGGCTATCATTTGTCCCCGCACCACCTTGTCACCCACGGCTACACATGCCAGGGCAGGTGCACCGATATGCTGTGAAAGCAAAATTTCGACACGGCGCGGCAGCTCAAGAGCCACAATCGGCATCCCGGCTGTAAGTTTTGATTCCGGCGGATGAATACCGCCTAATTTGAATGTTTTCATTGCTGGACGGATTCAGTGGGTTGTTTTCTTGGAGGAAGCGTTGAATGTATGGCACCGGTGGGGCAAGCATCAAGACATTTGCCGCATGCACGGCATTTCTCGAAATCGATGTAGGCGAGATTGTCTTTGAGGTCGATGGCTTCGAAAGGACAGGTGCGCACACATTTTCCGCACCCGATGCAAGCATTAGTGCATATTTTACGGGCTACAGCGCCTTTGTCGCGCGACGAGCAGGCGACCCAGACGCGTCTGTCGCGCTTCCCTTTGTAGCGAAGTTCGAGCAGGTGCCTTGGGCAGGTGGCGACACATTTTCCGCATGATGTACACTTTTCCGGGTCGACTACGGGCAAGCCGGTGCTCTCATCCATCGCAATGGCATCGAATGGGCATACATCGGCGCAATCGCCACAGCCGAGACAGCCGTAGGAGCATCCGCGGGTCCCGACGGCGACCGAATTCATCACTGCGCAAGAGTGTGCTCCGTCGTATTCCGAGCGTTTCGGCCGGGCCTGGCATGTGCCGTTGCAACGCAGTACGGCCACCATAGGATTGGCCTCCTCGGCGCAAACCCCGATGATTTCGGCAATTTTTTTCATCACGGGTGTTCCGCCTACCGGGCAATTGATGCCGGTCAGGTTTCCGCGTTGCACGCAGGTAGTGGCGAGATCCCTGCAGCCCTTCAGGCCGCATCCGCCACAATTTGCACCCGGGAGCAAAGCCGCGATCCGGTCGATTCGTGGATCTTCATCGACATGGAAACGCCTGGCGACGAAGAAAAGCAGCACCGC
The DNA here is from genome assembly GCA_947646295.1 of uncultured Bacteroidales bacterium. Taxonomy (GTDB): domain Bacteria; phylum Bacteroidota; class Bacteroidia; order Bacteroidales; family Muribaculaceae; genus CAG-873. The sequence goes on along the minus strand of CANSGE010000007.1, from coordinate 6,821 downwards.
TCCAAGCAAACCTGTGCCGCAAAGGATTCCAATGGTAATTAATATCAATTCTGCATCCATCAATAGATTATATTTAATAGCTTCGAATTATTGTCCACATAGGCTTACGGTTGATGTGTGATTTCAAGCAATAGAGTATAGATAATGTGAGGACTAAGGCTGCAATCGAAGACAAGGCTACCACGCTGTCGCCTCCGCCGAGGGCTGATGCGCCTGCCGCAGCGGCAATCATCACTATCAAAGGCACAAGCAGGAGGTAAAAGACAGCGCGCCGTTGCATGACGGGCGGTGCCGAAATGTCAACCTCTTTACCTATGTCAACGCATGATCTCATGTGAGGCGGGATACTTGCTTCGAATTCTGAATTTTGGCTTTTTGAGCTACATAAAGATGCTATTCTGCAGGACGAACATTCCTGAGCAGATTTATGATCGGAATGAAACAGCACAAGGGCGACCGACGGAGCTTTCAGGGCTACGACTTTCGCGCGATGGACGATGGCTTCCGACATAGGGCTATTATCTTAAATTTTTCGCAAATATACGAAAAAAAAGCCATCTTGCGAAAAGTTTTAAAAAGCTTTTATACCGTTAACTGTCGAATCGTAAGACTTCCACCGGAAAAATATCGATACTATAACAGTGGTAAGGAAAATTGCAGCCGGATATGCGGGCAACATCAGCCGTCCCCAGTCGTTCATCGCGCCAAAAATGCACGTGAGGAAAAGCGCAAGAATGAACGCCCAGCAGTACCACCCGACCGTATAAAGGGATGTATCGCTTCTGCGGATACGCATGAGAGCAAATGGCGCCGCGATCAGCAGAAGATACAGCAGACCAAGGCGGATCGGGGTATATGTCCGCAATATACTTCCAACAGGGCCACCTCCTAAAGAATAAAATGACGACTCGGCAAATGTACCCAATCTTTTTACATAAAGAAGTCTTAATTCGTGGGGATGGTTCCGGGAGGCTTCATCAAGTTCGGCTTTCAGTTCTTTCAGATGGCCTATATATTCATAGCTCCATATTTGGCCATAATAGTTGCCATCGGGAAATTCAGCACATCTGCGTTCCAGTATTTTTTTCAATTCCGGCTCTTTTACTGAATCGTTATGGAAAGCGTTGATTTCTTTAAGGGTGTAATATTCATTGATTATATTGGCATAGCTTACCATCCGCAGGCCATAGCTGCGCTCCATCCACCCCGAATACAGATACACGCTGCCGGAAATCAAAAGCATCGCTCCCACACCGGCCAAAAACATCCGTCGTCGGAAACTTGAATATATAAAGTAGGCGAAATATATAGGAAGCAGGGCGATAAAGATAGGCTTCAATGTAATCAGAAGAAATATAGTCAGGGAAGTGCATGCAAGATATTTTGATGACTTTGTCAATACGAGCCTATAGGTGAGATAGAGCAGAAAAATGCACCCCGTCAAAGCGAATGACTCTGCCATGGCGAAGATATTCCAAAATATGAAGGCCGGATACAAGCCCATGATACCGAATGCTATCGATACGAATATGGGGCGCAGCTTGGCCTGAGTCAAGCTGCGATGGAAATACTTCAGTGAATAAGTGAAAAGAGCGCACTGCGCGACGAGGAGAATCCAACCGCCCGTTTGAGCGCCGAATATATATCTTAACGCAGCCCACACCAGGGGATAAAGAGGTGTACGGAAAAAGCCAGGAATACCCTTCATCAACTCATTTGATGATTCGAGATAGCTTCCCGAGTCAGGATAGTAAGCAATGCCATGAAACTTATAAAAGGCGCTGAATACTATCAGAGCTGCCTGGACGCCGATTATGAGTGTCCAGATGACCTTGTCGGCTTTGTTGTAGCCAGCAAAGGGTTTCATTTCACGCTTTGTCGAGGTTGAGCGGATCGTAATTATTCCAGTCGGTGGTGTCTTTCTCAGAACTGATACGGCTGACGACATCGGCCAAAAAACTCCTGAGGGCGTATTTGCGGTAAACGTCACCGGGTAGTGCCGGCTCATTGTCGAGCAGGGTCACCATATTGTCGGCGGCGGAATGTGCGTCGTCAAATCGTCCCAAGCGCAGCAGCGACATGATGAACCGCGAGAAAGCATCGTACATATTGTCTGCTTCGCGTAAAGACCCTGAGAGATTGACGTTGAGAAACATATTCACCACTACATCGTAGTTTTTGACCCGATACAGGATTTTGTACATGAGCATGTCGTGGTCGAGCGTACCGCCGGTTTTGCTTTCGTACACTTTCAGGATAGAGGCGAGAGCTGCCGTGGCCTGAGCGTCATACGCTGTCTCGGCCAGCTGCATCCACTCGTCATTGTCGCCCTTGCCGGAGTCGAAATATGCTTCGAGCATTTTTTCCACGCCCGGGTATTCCATCTCTATGGCATGGCGCACAAGCTGGCCGGACGCAGCACATGTTGCGGCTGCGCGGTCGAGTATCGACATCACGTAGGCGCGGTCGTCGGTGTGCATACCTTGTTCGATAGCGAGACATGCTATGGAATCATCGGCAGGATTGGCCGTCATGATACGGTCGATGATCTCGCGGAATTTTTCTGAGTCCCTGACATAATCCAGCGTCCCGAGCCGTGCGCGCAGGGCATCCATATTGTCAGGCTCGATTGCCAGGGCGTAGTCCAAGGCTGTGGCTGCGTCGCTCGTCTTTCCGGTCATGAGGTAGCATGTGGCGAGCATGGTCCAGTAATCAGTGGTATATGGCTCGATTTCAGTCAATTCCTCCAGGAGGGTGATTGCACGCTCATAATTATTGGACATTTCTGCATTGACTGCTACTTCGTAAAGCAGTGTGGGCAGATATGTGCATCGGCTGCGCAACTTGTCGAGATTGTCGAAAAGCCATTGATTGAGCTGGAGCGATGAAATGGTCTGCACCAACTGGATGATTTCCTCATCCTCAAACTCAGAGATACCCTCCAGAAACTTCTCTATCTCACGGATTGTCTCAGGGCAATTGTGAGGCAGAATGTTGAGCCGCATTATTTGCCATATTGGTGTATCTATGTCGGGATTGTCGGCAAGATACTTCTTGAATACCTCCTCATCGAAGAATAGATAGAATATAGCGCGGCGTTCGCGCAGAGGAATACTGTCGGGGTATAATCTCGCGCCGAGAAACAAAGCTTCGCTACGCAGGTAGTCGTCATTGATGTCGCCGGCGTAGTCAAAAATTTCGATAAGTTCGTCTTCACTGAAATAGCGGTCGCTTACCGGGCGGAGCAGGTCGGCCCGGAAGCGGTCGCATAGTTCTTGTCGTGGATTTGGTTCTTGATTCAAAATCTCGATTATTTTTTCTGTACTTTCTCCCAGGTGTCCTTCAGGCCGATGGTGCGGTTGAAGATAAGCTTCTCGGGAGTAGAGTCATAGTCGGGAGTGAAGTAGCCGATGCGCTGGAATTGGAATTTCTCACCTTGGCGGGCGTTTTCGGCGACAAACGGTTCTACTTTGATCTGTTTTACGATGAGCGATTCGGGATTGAGCATCTCACGGAAATCACGCTCGGTCTCGGCTGCGGGGTTTTCCACATCGAAGAGACGGTCGTAGATACGGGCTTCGGCATCAACGGCATGGCGTGCCGAAACCCAATGGAGGGTACCTTTCACCTTGCGGTTGGCTCCGGGCATACCACTCAGTGTGTCGGGGTCGTATGTGCAGAGGATTTCGGTGATGTTGCCGTCGGCATCCTTCACTACATCTTCACATTTGATAATATATGCTCCTTTGAGACGAACTTCGCTGCCGGGGGCGAGACGGAAGAATTTCTTGGGCGGATTTTCCATGAAATCCTCGCGTTCGATATACAATTCGCGCGAGAAGGGCATTTCGTGCACACCGGCATCAGCTTGCTCGGGGTTGTTTTCCATATTCACGGTCTCAACCTTGTCCTCAGGGTAATTGGTGATTGTGACCTTGACAGGATTTATCACACCCATCACGCGGGTGGCGATGCGGTTGAGGTCGTCGCGCACGGCGTGTTCGAGCAGGCTCACAGAGTTGAGGGCCTCAAATTTTGTATAGCCGATGGTGCTGATAAAGTTGCGGATGGATTGTGGGGTGTATCCGCGGCGGCGCATACCTGAAATAGTGGGCATGCGGGGGTCATCCCAGCCGTTGACGAGACCTTCCGTAACGAGAGTGAGCAACTTGCGCTTGCTCATCACGGTATATGTGAGGTTGAGGCGGTTGAATTCAATCTGGCGCGGACGGTATGATTCGTCGGCAAGCTCGTTGACGAAATAATCGTACAGCGGGCGGTGAGGCACAAATTCCAGGGTGCAGATAGAGTGGGTGACACCCTCGAAGTAGTCGCTCTGGCCATGGGCGAAGTCGTACATCGGGTACACTTTCCAGGTAGTGCCTGTACGGTGATGCGGATGATTGATGATACGGTACATGATCGGATCGCGGAAGTGCATGTTGTCCGAAGCCATGTCGATTTTTGCACGGAGTACCCGTGACCCTTCGGGGAACTCGCCTTTATTCATGCGGATGAAAAGGTCGAGATTTTCCTCCGGCGTACGGTCGCGGTAAGGACTGTGCTGACCAGGCACGGTGGGAGTGCCCTTTTGGGCGGCTATTTCTTCAGATGTCTGGTCATCCACATAGGCTTTACCTTCCTTGATGAGGCGGCAAGCGAGATCGAAGAGCTGGGGGAAATAGTCGGAAGCGTAGTATTCGCGGTCGCCCCAGTCAAATCCGAGCCAATGGATATCCTCGCGGATCGAGTCAACATACTCCACATCTTCTTTTACGGGATTGGTGTCGTCGAAACGCAGATTGCATGTGCCGCCGAATTTTTCAGCAATGCCGAAATCCATGCAGAAGGCTTTGGCATGGCCGATGTGGAGGTAGCCGTTGGGCTCCGGCGGGAAACGCGTATTGAGGCGTCCGCCGTTTTTGCCGGCCTGCAGGTCGGCATATACTTCTTGTTCCACGAAATTAAGGCCACGCGCTTCGGTGGCTTCGGTCTCTTTTATTTCGGCCATACGAGTCTGATATTTAGTTTTCTGAATGATTTTGTCGCATTTGCGGCTTGATTGAATATGCAAAATTAGGAAAAAAACTTAACATTTCCATACATTGAAAAATCTTTTAGCGCGTTTTATTATTTTTTTCATGAAAGCGAAAAAAATACTTGCAGGATTCAACCAAGGTCGCTACCTTTGTGTTATAAAATCAAACGCCGATGAGGCACGAACATTGAAACTCATACCACATCAAAGTTGATTGGGAAACTCGTCAATTTTACGTGAAAAACCGAGACACTCTTAGTCGCCCGATGGCGGGCCCCATCCGGAAACGGAGCTTTATGCCGGGGGATTACAAAGGACGGCGAGAACTCAAATCCTGTCTTTTCGGAGTTTCATCGCATCCTTTGGTGTGGATTTACAACGCAGGCCGTCATTTCTCAGAGATGACGGCCTGCGGTTTTTTCTGTCAATCCTTTTTAGGTTTCGGGCGGTAATAGCGTCGCTTGGCCCGCTTCGGCTTTGACGGTGCTGCATCAGTAGCTCCGCTTTCGGCGGGAGCTTGTGATACGGCCGGCGAGGTAGTGCTCTTTGGAGCTTTCCGGCTGTTTTGTCCTTTGCCTCGGCCAGTGCTCTTGCGGCGCCCGTGTGAGGTATCCGACGCAGCCGATTTATATTCCGGGCCTGCGCCTATATCTTCCGGTATCACGTTCTTTTTTACTTCGTATCCCAGGAATTTCTCAATAAATTGGAATTTGCGGCGGTCGCGTTCGCCGATGAAGGTCACGGCCTTGCCGCCGGCCCCGGCTCGGGCAGTGCGTCCGATGCGGTGCACATAGTCTTCTGCCTCATGAGGTACATCATAGTTGACCACCATCGTGATATCATCGATATCGATTCCGCGGGCTACAATATCTGTGGCCACGAGTATGTCGGTGTGGGCGCTTCGGAAATCATTCATCACCTTCTCGCGGTTGGTCTGGTCGAGGTCGGAGTGCATCTCGGCAGCGTTCCAGCGCGCCGACCGCAGCTCGCGGGCGACGTCCTTGACTTTCAGTTTCGATGAAGCAAACACTATGACACGTTTGGCCGATTCGGTTTTGAAAAGGTGTTTCAGGATACGCAGTTTCTGATTTTCATAGCATACGTAGGCCGACTGGTCAATTTTCTCTGTAGGTTTCGACACAGCGATCTTGATTTCAACGGGATCGTTCAGTATCTTCTTGGAAAGCTGCTGGATCTTGTCGGGCATTGTGGCCGAGAATAGCAATGTCTGCCTGTCCTTGGGCATCAGGCGTTCGATCTGGAAAATATCGTCGGAAAACCCCATATCCAGCATACGGTCGGCTTCGTCAAGGATAAAATGAGTCACTTGCGACAGATCCACGTAGCCCATTTTAATATGTGCGAGCAGGCGCCCGGGAGTGGCCACGATGACGTCTGCACCGGATTTCAGGGCGCGCTGCTGCATGGCGAAATCCTTGCCGTCGGAGCCTCCATGGATAGCGATGCTGCTGATAGGTAAATAGTAGGAGAAACCTTCAAGCTGGCGGTCAATCTGCTTGGCAAGCTCGTGTGTGGGTACCATGACCACGCATTTTACAGCCGGATGGGGGTTATCATCGTATGAGGCTATCAGGTCGATGACAGGGAGCAGGTATGCGGCGGTCTTGCCGGTGCCGGTCTGGGCCACGGCGATGAGATCGTGCCCGTCGAGCACGACATCTATTGATTTTTCTTGTATGGGAGTACATTCGGTGAAATGCATCGCGTCGAGGGCGTCGAGCACGTCATCACTCAGGTTGGATTCATCAAATCTCATAGGGGA
>CANSGE010000006.1 GCA_947646295.1 uncultured Bacteroidales bacterium | reverse complement strand
AGTCGGCTTCATTGAAAGGAGTGGTCACCTCGAGATCGAAAGAGTAATACTTATTATTACCCTGTGCCGGGGCAGTTGCCTCCTTGTCGGCATAAACGCTCTGAGCCATGTCGAGGGGAAGGACAGTCTTGTTGAGCATACCGTAGATAGCCGATTCCATCATCTTGATACCCCATTGTGTACCTGTGGTGATGAGTTCGATCTTGACGGCAGCCACATTGGTCCAGGGCTTGATGCGTCCCTCGGCATCGATATCGGGCATACCGTCGGCGGTAGCGGGATATATGCGGTGAGTATCCACCTGGCCTATACCCATATTGGGCATATTGACGAAGGTAGCCACTTTTTCCCAAGCGTTTTCGTCGGCTACTACACCATTATCATCGCAGTGGAGAAGGTATACATTATAGTCACGAGCAAACGCGCCCTCGTACTGGATACCGATCATATCAAGTTCCTTGACGAAGCGGTCGGCCACATTGACTTCATCGTGATTCATACCGCGATAGTCCATTATGAGCTCGTAGGGGCGCTCGAGCGTAGTATTGGCAGGATATTTGTACGTCTGCCCCATGTGGTCGCCGTCGCCATAGTAGCCGATCACGTACCATGAGCCATACGAACCGTCGGCAGCGTTCTGCGGCGCCGTACCGAGGTAGGTGAGGTCACGGTCACCGGTACGGTCACCGGATTCCCAGTCGGCCGAGGTATTCACGGCATTGTCGTAAGCATAGGCATAGCGGTTGACGTTGCCACGCTCGGAGATTGTATATACGGTGAGATCTGTGGTGACAGGAGTGAAATCGGCACCTGTGATGACGGCGCGCACCTTCTCCTGACCGATTTTCGAGGCTGTGTAGTAGAATACAGGCCAGTGGATATTGCGATAATGGTGGAGCTTTTGAGTACCATCATTTTCCAGGATAGGCTCCAGCTCATCGCCAAGAGTATTGTCGTCATTGACTCGATAGAGTTTCACCTCGGCATTTTCGGGGAGGTATGAGCGTCCGTAGCAATCGACAGCCATATAGGATATCATGAGCTGGTTTTTGGCGTTGACGCTGGTCGAGGTCACGATCCAGTCATTATCGATCTCGTGGTCGAGGGCATTCGAGCGGTCAAAGGAGGGAGTAGCCACGTTGAGCACATACGAGCCGGGATAATCAGTGTATGTGTCGGCGTCTGCATTGTAAAATTCAGGACCGCCGATAGTGATTTCATTGATAGCTATGCTCTGGCCATAGGTCTTGGGGCTTGTGAATTCAAATTTCACATAGCGGTAAGTACCGGTAGCGAAAGCATGGCGGTCAATATCGTAAGTCGCGGCGGGTCGGTTGGCCACGGTGTAGAGTTCGGTCCAGTTGCTGTTGTCGGTCGAACCGTACACGCGATAGTTGCCCGAAAGCATGATGTATGAGCCATTGCCCTCACCGTCGCCGTCGGCATTCCAGTGGATATTGAATTCGTTGATGGGGAAAGCAGAGCCGAGGTCAATTGTGACATAGGGCTTCACTTCGGCACGGGTTTCTTCTGCCGTGATAGTCCAGCTCATCCAATCGCCGTCGATCAAGCCCCGGACGCTTTCATTCTCAGCACCGGCTATACCAAATGAAGTAGCAGAAGCCATGGGATTGCCGAGAGTGAAACCATTCTTGGACGTAGTGGAGGGTTTTGATGTGCGGTATTTACGTGCGATATTTACCGTATTTGACCAATCACTGGTGGTCACTTCCATGAAAGTATTCACGGTGATACCACCCCATGAGAGCACGATGGGGGTGATACCCTTGCGCACACCGGTGATGCGGCCATCGGGCTCGATGCGGATTTCGCCCTTGAAGTCGGCGGCATTTTCAGCGATAGAGAGCTTTGCTCCGTCGAGGCCACCGAGGGTATATCCACTGTTGGTAAGACCATAGATAGAGTATGAGCGTGTCTCGCCTACATTGACATCCTTGCGCACGAGTGCCAGGCTGTTGATGGTGAAGTCAGGGTTTTCGCGGCCAAGGAGACATACCTCATGCATCTGAATACCGGCATCGCCGGCGGCCTCAAGCATGGTGATACGGAAGCTGCGTGCGCCGGAAATCACGTCGTCGAAACGCACGAGATCAGTCGCGCCGGTGTATTCAACTATCTGTGTATAGATTGCTTTTTCGTCGGCAGCGGCGGGATTTGTACGATATTCTTCCCAAAGATTTACGTCATTGCCGAAAAGCTGGATTTTGTAGCGGCTGGCATAGTTGTCCGTCCAGAGTATGCGCACAGCCTCAACGTTTGCGTCGCGGCCGAGGTTGACAGTCCACCAGTTTGCATGCTGGTCGAGGGTGCCGCCGTCCATCGCGAGAGCGTCGGCATCCCAGCCGGAGAGGAAGTAATCGTTGTCGTGCACGCCGTTGATAGCGTTGTCGGCATTATAGTCGCCCTGCGGGTTGTACTGATGAGCCACAGAGAGCTTGTTGGTGATATGGTTCACCAGGCAGACATGCTGGTCGAGGGGAGATGCGACGATGAAATTGGCTGTACCGTACATCGCATCACTGGCAGGAGGCTGCGCGGTAAAGGTCAGGGGCACCACAGCTTCGGATATACCGGTGAAACGGTAGCCGTCGGCAGTCTTTTCGCCGATTTGTATGGCATCGGCCTTGTCGCCGAAGCCAAATTGAGCATCAAGATTGTCATAGAGCAGGTTGCCATCCTCGGCCACGGCCTGCACCTTGACATATGTATCGCGGCCTACGACACCTTTGTTGTCGCTCAACACGATGCGGTCAACCTGCAGCTTGGCATTGTCCGGGCCATAGAAACAGATTTCGCTGAATCGGCCACCCCAGATCGGTACGGCAATCTCCGTAACATTGAATTTAATGTATCGCGCGCGCACGAGAGCGGGGAGATGGATGTATTCGGTCTTGCCGGCTCCGGCTACTGCTTTATACTCATAGCTGTACTTGGGTGCTATGGCAGTTCCGGCATCGGGATTCTCATCGAAAAACTCTATGGTGTAGGCGTTGATCCATGCGCCGCTGTTGAGGGCGCGGATAGCCGAGATATTACATTCGCGCTTGAGGTCGATGGTAAACCAAGCCTGCCCGTAGGGTATGATCTTTTCAGACCCAAGCTTGCCGTCACCCCAGCCACCGTTGTTGGAGTCATCAAGGTCAATCATATACTCGGGGTGCGTGACATCCTCGGGGCTGATGGATGTAATCTCAGCTTTCCAGGGACCATCGGCATACACGAGGCAGTCAAGCACCGTCGCGGTAGCCGGATATGCTTTCCCGAAGTAGGTAATGGTGAAATCAGCCTCGCCCAAATTTGCAGGGGTCACTGATGTGCCGTCGATCTGCACACCTTCGGTAGTGGAAGTGAGCGTGAAATCATCGATCAAGCCAATCTGATTGTCATCCTTATCAAAGGCGTAGGCAAATGTCCGGTTGGACTCGCCGCGTACCAAGAGCGAAAGACCCGCCTGCTCGGATGCAAGCTTGAAAGAAATATCTTCGATCCTTTCAGTGTCGCGATACAGCTCTACCTCGTAAAACTTGATACCCCACGCAGCGTTGGTAGCGTTGAGGAAGTTGAGACGGAACATTTTCGCCGAATGTGATTCAGGAAACACGTATTCGAAGTTAGTCTCCGTGTTACCTTCGATATGTGCGATTTCTGTCCATGAAGCTCCATCATCTGATGCTTCTACCAGAAATTCAGTGGCATAGGCACCTTCAAAATAGATCTTGAGAGCATCCAGGACTGCGTCGCGTCCAAGGTCTACGGCCCACCAGTTGGCATCTTTTTCTAAAGGATTCTGCGAGGTAAACTCTCCGGACAACGTTTTGAGTTCATTGTTGTCCCAGCCACCATGGAGGCCTGTGGTAGCTCCATCGATGGCATTGACGGCCTTTTTATTACCCTCATACGATTGGGTGGCCCGGGCTGCGCTCATATCCAATCGCAGGTAATTACCGTCGAGCGCCCATGCACCTACAGCATATGCTGCCATGCAGAGCGATAGCAAAATTTTTCTCATAAAAATTGTGTGCTCGTTTTTTGGTTATTATTCAGTATAATTATTTAGGATCTAAATGACATCCAAATTTGTCAAGCACAAAAGTACTACAAAAACGCGAGACACAATGGATTAAAATACCGAGCCACTCAGTATTTAACCTTATTTAACATAAGTTTTCATATACTCCGCCACCTTAGACGCGATGTTGCGGGCAGCGATATCCGGCTTCATAGCTTCAGCAAGCGGCATCGTCACGGGCGTGACAGCCATGACCTCGCTGAAGCCTCCGTCAAGAAGCTTTTCGCGGTCTTCAACAGCTCCGCCTATCGCCAAAACCGGCACACCGCGGCGTAGGCAAGCACGCAAAATTCCCTGCGGAGCCTTCCCCATGAGCGTCTGCACATCGAGCCGTCCCTCTCCGGTGATCACGAGACCGGCACCCTCAATCATCGAATCAAATTGCACTTCTCCGAGGAGCAAATCGATACCGCTGCACATCCTTGCATTGAAAAACTCAGCGAATGCGTATCCGAGCCCACCAGCAGCCCCTGCTCCGGGAAGATGAGCCGCTTCCTCCCCGGCCAGAGTGGCAAAATTGCGCAAGCCGGCATCAAGGCGTGCCACCATGGCTTCATCGGCACCTTTCTGCGGTGCGAAAATGTGGGCAGCCCCTTGCGGACCGTAAAGTGGATTGGAGACGTCACACGCAAGCAGGACATCCGCCGAGCGCGCCCGATGATTGAAATCAGAAAGGTCGATGCGCCGCACCCCGGCGAGGGCAGCCCCGCAAGGTGCAAGAAGCGTATCATCCGCATCGTAAAACCGGGCGCCGAGAGCCGCCAGCATGCCCATACCGGCATCGTTGGTGGCGCTTCCGCCCAACCCGATTATCAAGCGCTTGCGACCGTGCGCTGTCGCGTCATCGATCAGCTCACCTACTCCATAAGAGTTTGCACGCTCTGGATTTCTCTCCTCCGGAGGTATGAGAGGTAATCCGGCGGCCTGGGCAATCTCAATCACCGCCGTGATACCGTCGGTGAGAAGTGCATATCTTGCATCAACCGGCTCGCCCATAGGCCCGTGTACCCTACAGCTCATCATCGTGCCACCGGCACCGTCGACAAAAGCCTGCGCCGTGCCCTCACCGCCATCGGCTACTGTGAGCATGACAATTTCAGCGTCGGGACACACCCTGCGCACCCCACGCTTACAAGCAAGCGCGACCCGCTCAGAGCTGAGACAGCCCTTGAACGAGTCGCACGTTATGACGATTTTCATCAGAATCCGGTATAAGTAGCCGGGCTGAGTGCATGTAATTCAGCTTTCACAGCATCACTTACCTGCAGTGTATCAATAAATTCCGAAATGCTCTCAGCGGTGATGGCCGAGTTGGTGCGGGTGAGCTGCTTGAGCGTCTCATAAGGCTTGGGATAACCCTCGCGGCGGAGTATTGTCTGTATACCTTCGGCCACGACTGCCCATGCGGCATTGAGATCGGCGTCGATGGCCGGACGATTGAGCAACAGCTTGCCAAGACCCTTCATGGTCGACGCCACGGCTATGAGGCTGTGGGCCATGGGCACACCTACATTGCGGAGCACGGTTGAGTCAGTGAGGTCACGCTGGAGACGCGATACGGGGAGTTTCGAGGCAAGGTGGCCGTAGATGGCATTGGCGATACCGAGATTGCCCTCTGAATTCTCGAAGTCAATGGGATTCACCTTATGAGGCATGGCCGACGAGCCCACTTCACCCGCCTTGATACGCTGCTTGAAGTAATTCATCGAGATATACATCCACACATCGCGGTCGAGATCGAGGATGATGGTATTGATGCGGCGCAGAGCATCGAAAAGCGCGGCCAGATTATCGTAGTTGGAGATCTGGGTAGTGTACTGTTCACGCTGGATGCCGAGGTGATTCGTGAGGAAATCGGCGGCAAAGCTCAGCCAGTCACGACCCGGATAAGCGGCACGGTGGGCGTTGAAATTACCTGTTGCGCCACCGAATTTACCGGAAATCTTCACTGCCTGCAGGGATGCAAGCTGCTGCTCGAGACGATAGACAAATACCATGAATTCCTTGCCAAGGCGGGTTGGCGACGCTGGCTGCCCGTGAGTCTTGGCGAGCATGGGTATCTCGGCCCAGTCTTCAGCGAGCGAGCGGAGCTTGCCGATGAGTTCCTCGAGAGCGGGCACAAATACCTCCTTGAGCGCATCGGCTATCGACATAGGCACGGAAGTATTGTTGATATCCTGGGATGTGAGGCCGAAATGGATAAATTCCTTGTATTTATCGAGGCCGAGCAGGTCAAATTTTTCTTTGAGGAAATATTCGACAGCTTTTACATCGTGATTAGTGGTTTCCTCGATTTTCTTGATGCTCATGGCATCCTCGACGGAGAAATTTTCGTAGATAGCTCGCAAGGCTGCGAAAGTATCGGCTGAAATGCCTTCGAGCTGAGGCAGCGGGATAGAGGCCAGGGCGATGAAATACTCAACCTCGACCTTCACGCGGTAGCGTATCAGGGCATATTCTGAGAAATAGGCGTCGAGCGACGCGCATTTTGACCGATAGCGGCCATCGACAGGGGAAATAGCTGTAAGTGAAGTAAGTTCCATAAAGAAAAATTTGAAAGTGCAAAGGTACGTAATTTTTCCGAAAACAAAAAAAGCAGTCCGGCGGCCGCTCTTGCGGCGTGTCGGACTGTCTTATACCATATACCTTAAATTCTTCTTTTCTTTCTGCAGGGAGGAGAGGATGCGTCACTACATATTGTTGCGCTCGCTTTTGGGAGTGATGTGGTTGTAGATGATCGATTCGAGCACGTCGGCCTGCTGTACTCCTACAGCTCGCCAGATAGCCTCGCCATTCTGAAACATGATCAGTGTAGGTACGCTCTGCACACGGTAGCGCGCGGCGAGTTCCTGGTTTTTGTCGATATCCACCTTTATGATGTTGGCATCATCGCCTACTTTGGTTTTTACCTGTTCGAGAATCGGGCCTTGGATCTTGCAGGGACCGCACCAGGTTGCGAAGAAGTCGACCAATGTGGGTTTGTCACTGCTGATTATATCGTTAAATTCGCTCATAGTTATTACATTTTAAGAGATTGTACATTTAAAACGAATTTATTGTGTAATTGTTCAAAAGTGTTCGTAACTTTGTGGTATGAATGTAAATGAAATCCACGCACATCCGCGCGACGCACGTCTGCTCTTCGACGAGCAGCAACATATATACACCTGCGACGGCCGGCAGCTGATGTCGGTCACCACATTGGTTGAGAGCTACTTCGAGCAATTCGATGCCGAGTACTGGGCCGAACGCAAAGCCACGCCCTTCCGCCCCAAAGAAGCCATTTTGGCTGAATGGGCAGCCAAGGGGAAAATCGCCCGCGACCTCGGCACTCAGATGCATGCCCGTATCGAGAAATACTATCTCGGTGAAAATGACGGCTCGGAATACGCCTCCGATGATACTTTTTCGAGATTCCTGCAATTCGCCGGAGGCATCCGCCTCACCCCGTATCGTACCGAGTGGCGCATATATGCCGAGGAATATGGCCTGGCAGGCACTCTCGATTTCCTTGCCATGAACGACAGGGGAGAGTATGAAATATGGGATTGGAAACGGTCATCGAAGCTCGTTGATGCCGCGAGCGGCGATGTGATCGACTACAACCGCTACGGCAAACACGCTTTCGCTCCCATCTGCCACATACCCGACACGACATTCCATCACTATGCCCTCCAGGTAAGCGTTTACCGCTACATACTCGAACATAAATACGGCATACGCCCCGTAGCCGGCCATCTCGGCGTATTTCACCCCGACTATTCTACATATTATATAGTAGATGTACCTTATCTCGAAGATGAGGTGCACGAAATACTGAGCCAGCTGCGATGACCCGCTCTCTGCCTGATGATTTTGTGGCCATGCTGGGCCAACACCCTCAGCTCTCAGGCCTCGCCGAAGCGCTTGCCGGGGGCGAGCCGGCCATCTCGGTGCGCGTCAATGCGGAAAAAGGCTATGCAGCTCCCCCCGGCGCCGCGAAAGTGGCATGGTGCGATACCGGAGTATATCTTGACGAGAGGCCCCGATTCACTTTTGACCCGGCCCTGCATCAGGGTAGGTTCTACGTGCAGGAGGCTTCATCTATGGCCTCGCAGCAAGCTATCCGTGAGGCTGTGCGTATGCTCGGAAGCCATGAGCCGCTGAGATACCTCGATGCCTGCGCCGCTCCCGGCGGGAAGACTCTCGGGGCATGCGCAGAGCTGCCCGCTGATGCCCTCCTCGTAGCCAACGAATATGACCGCCGGCGCGTGGCCGTGCTTACTGAAAATCTCACGAAGTGGGGGCGCCCCGGGGTCGTAGTCACCAATGCCGACGCGGCAGCTATTTCGGGTCTCGACGGATTTTTTGACATCATCGCGGCCGATGTGCCATGCTCCGGCGAAGGAATGATGCGCAAGGAACCGGAGGCAATTGCTCAATGGTCGCCACGGCTGATCGAAAATTGTGCTGCCCTGCAGCGCGACATCACAGAAAATCTATGGGAAGCGCTCCGCCCGGGCGGTTTCCTCATATACAGCACCTGCACCTTCAATCGCCGCGAAGATGAGGAAGTGGTGGAGCGGCTGATCAATGAATTTGGTGCTGAGGCTATACCCGTACCGGCTCTTGACCGCCCGGAAATCGAGCGCGGCATCGGGGTGGATTTCCCCTGCTACCGCTTCCTGCCGGGACGCGTGCGCGGCGAAGGTCTCTTTCTGGCACTCCTGCGCAAACCGGATGGCGACCGCCCGCGCATCAAGTTGAAAAAGCCCTCAAAATACAAGACAAACACAGCTTTTGCACCTTTTTTCGACGGGAATTTCGTCTTTTCGGATAAATCAGGCGTGATCTCGGCCATTCCTGCGGCCCTCGCCGCCGAGATTGAATACATAGGCGCGAAATTGCGTGTTGTCTCCGAAGGCGTGGAAGCAGGCACTCACAAAGGCCGCGACCTCGTGCCATCGCAGGCTCTGGCTCTATCCACAGCCCTCGCACAGGGAGCCTTTCCCCGAGTCGACGTTGATGCCGCCACGGCAATCGAATACCTGCGCCGCAACCCCGTCGCGCTGCCCGACAGCAGCCCTAAAGGATTTGTATTGCTCACCTACGAGGGCGCGCCCCTCGGTTTTGTCAAAAACATCGGCTCACGAGCCAACAACCTATACCCCGCAGCCTGGCGCATACTCTCGCAGCAAGGCTCACCGGAGAAGGTATTCTGATATCATACGTTGAACGAACGGCGGATAGCGGAGCGGATAGCCTCGCCCTCCGGCGAATCACCTTTCATCAATTTGAGCACCTGCTTGATATAGGTATTGTAATCATCGCCCCGGATACCGCAGATGGATGCCACATGAGTCTCGGTGAGCATCGATTTGTGATTGAACACACGCAATATGGAGCGGTAATCAGATTTGGCAAGATATGTATTGAACTCCCGCAGAAGGTCATTGTAAATCCCCCGCGGATTGATAGTGAGCATCAGCTCGGAAATGTGGCTTTCGAGACGCGAGATGGACTCAAACTTACCATCGACGCGGTGTGTCACTTCCTTTTTCAGGCTATGGCGCGTATGTTCCAGCGCCTGACGCTTGAGATTGCCCTCGAAAAGGTGCATCAGATTGCGGCGCAGTTTGGCAAAAGCCTGCTCGGGTTGACGTCCGTTGGAGGCGGCGATGGTCTTCACTACATCCTCAAGCATGAATAGATTCTCGATCTCGGCCACATCGGGCACAAGCACCTTGCGACTCCGCAGATATGTCACCTCGGCCTCCGCGCGGCGGTCGCGGTCGACGATACCGATGGCATCGAGATTATGTATCGACTGCGAGCCGTTGAAGGCCCGCGTGGCCTCGATGACCTGCTCACAGCCGCCAAGCGACTTCACTGTGTACTCACGGAAAACGAGCGGATACAGCCGGGCATCGTAGCTGTGCACCCCGTCGCCTTCGATAAAAAGCACCGGCTTGCGTTCGCCCAGGATGGTAAGATAGATTTCATCGGGCATACCTTGCACCGACGGCAGACGCTCATAATCCCACGTACCGGCATCCGAATCGCAGCTCTTCACCCAGATGATCGCCGAATCGGCCCGCGTGGCCGCAAAACTCAGATCATGGGTCACATATACAAAGGTGCAGTCGGGCCGCAGATGCTCAATCATATCCCAGAGCGGACGCACGACTGAGGCATGCAGGAACATCTCAGGCGACGATACTATCACCACACCGTCGCGCGGGGCGAAAAGCGCCGCACCGAGATAGTACATCACCGCACGCTCGCCCGCAGAGAGTGTCGAGGCTGAGTACACGTCGCTGCTATCGACATTGTTGATGAGCATTTTTCCGTAGGTGATGAGGATTTTATTGTCGGGGAAGAGCTCCTGCCACAGACGTATCACAGTATCGAGCCGCGACTCATGCTTGTGTCCCGGAGCAGCCTCCGGAGTATATTTCTCGGCTAAGAGATCCACCACAGCCTCGTTGACCATCAGGGCGATAAGGCGGTCGAGCTCTCCTCGCACGTCAGGACGTATCAGCACCGAGGTAGCCACGGCCTGCCGATACAGACCGTCGATTGAATTTGGAGCCGCATCTTCATCCTCCCGGGCATACAAAGCCTTGAGAGCCGACATATTATATGCGCGCTCGGCCGCAAGCGAGCCAAGCGCTCTGCCGAAGCGCGTCTTGCCGGCGCCATTGGCTCCTATTACTGTCATGCGGGGTACTGATATCGTAAATGCTTCGCCTTGTGTGCGCGGTGGAAGTGTGATTTTCATGAGTACAAGTCTTTTTGCAAAGATAAAAACTTTTTGCGACTTGGCCATTTTTTTCTTAACTTTGCACTCTAACGTCATTAATGTAATCTCAAACTATTCGATATATGAATATTCTTGAACTCAGCGAACAAGAAATAATCCGCCGCAATTCCCTCCAGGCTCTCCGCGATATGGGCATCGAGCCTTATCCCGCTGCCGAATATCCCGTCACAGCACATAGTGATGAAATCAAGTCGACTTTCGCCGACGATGCTCCCCGCCGCGATGTATGCGTGGCTGGCCGTATCATGGGCCGCCGTATCATGGGTAAAGCCTCATTCATGGAATTGCAAGATGCTTTCGGTCGTATACAGGTCTATATCTCCCGCGATGAAATCTGCCCCGGAGAAGATAAGGAAATGTACAACACCGTGTTCAAGAAACTCCTCGACATCGGCGACTTTGTCGGCGTGAAAGGTTATGTATTCCGCACACAGACCGGCGAAATTTCCATCCACGCTCAGGAAATCACCGTGCTCGGCAAGTCGCTCCGCCCCCTCCCCATCGTGAAGATGAAGGACGGCGTCGCATACGACTCATTCGATGACCCCGAGCTGCGCTACCGCCGCCGCTATGTTGATCTCGTCGTCAACGACGGCGTCAAGGAAATCTTCCTCAAACGCACAAAGGTATACAACTCCATGCGCGAATACTTCAATGCCGCAGGATATATCGAGGTTGAGACCCCCATCCTTCAGTCAATCCCCGGCGGTGCATCGGCTCGCCCCTTCATCACACATCACAACGCACTCGATATCCCCCTGTACATGCGTATCGCCGACGAGCTTTACCTCAAGCGCCTCATCGTGGGCGGATTCGACGGCGTATACGAATTCTCCAAGAATTTCCGCAACGAGGGTATGGACCGCACCCACAATCCCGAGTTTACATGTATGGAAATCTACGTTTCATACAAGGACTACAATTGGATGATGAGCTTCACCGAACGCATGCTTGAAAAAATATGCATGGACGTCAACGGCACCACCGAAGTCAAGGTGGGCGACAACGTGATCTCGTTCAAGGCGCCCTTCCCCCGCGTGACAATGGCTCAGGCAATCAAAGAGCATACCGGTGTCGACATCAACGGCATGGACGAGGACGCCCTGCGCAAGACAGCCCGCGAGCTCGGTATCGAAGTCGACGATTCGATGGGCAAAGGCAAACTCATCGACGAGATTTTCGGCGAAAAATGCGAGGGCAAGTATATCCAGCCTACATTCATCACCGACTATCCCATCGAGATGTCGCCCCTCACAAAGCGCCACCGCGACAACCCCGAGCTGACAGAACGTTTCGAGCTGATGGTCAACGGCAAAGAGCTCGCGAATGCCTACTCTGAGCTCAACGACCCCATCGACCAGTACGAACGCTTCGTCGAACAGATGCGCCTGGCCGAAAAAGGCGACGACGAAGCCATGATCATCGACGCCGACTTTATCCGCGCACTCGAATACGGCATGCCTCCTACATCGGGCATGGGTATCGGCATGGACCGTCTCGTGATGCTCATGACCGGACAGACCGCAATCCAGGAAGTACTGCTCTTCCCACAGATGCGTCCCGAAAAGGTCGAACGCCGCGACAAACCCGAAGCATTCACCGCCATCGGCGTCGAAGCCGACTGGGTCGCCCCAATACAGAAAGCCGGTTTCCTGACTGTCGAGGCCCTCGCCGGAGCAGTGGCCGGAAAGCTCTTCCAGGACCTCTGCGGAATCAACAAAAAATACAAACTCGGTCTCAAAAATCCCACACCTGAACAACTTCAGGTCTGGATCGACAACGCCTCTCAAAAGTAAGGCGCCATGACCGATACTCACAGAATAGCCGTGCTCGGCGGTGGCAGTTGGGCCACCGCCCTTGCAAAGCTTCTGCTCAACAAATGTGAGCAGATCATCTGGTATATGCGCCGCGATGACCGCATCGAGGAATTCCTGCGTCTCGGACACAACCCCGCATATCTTACCGATGTGCCATTCGACACCCAGCGAATTATCTTCTCCAGCGACATCAACGAAGTATGCGGGCAAGCCGACATACTGCTGCTCGCGATGCCATCGCCATACTTCAAATCGCATACCGATAAGATCACCGTCGACCTCTCCGACAAAATCATCGTTTCGGCCGTCAAAGGCATCGTGCCCGATGAGAATATGCTCATCACCGACTATATGGCCGAGAAATTTGGGGTCGATCATGCGCGCGAACTGGTGATATCAGGTCCGTGCCATGCCGAGGAAGTGGCGCTTGACCGCCCCTGCTATCTCACCATCGGCTGCCATGACCTCGACCTTGCCGCCGAATTTGCCTCCTGCCTGGGCGGAAAGCACACTCATACAATCACCTCCACCGACGTCGAGGGTATCGAATATGCAGCCGTGCTCAAAAACGTCTATGCCATCGCAGCCGGAATCATCCACGGCATGAAGCGTGGCGACAATTTCGCGGCCATGCTCATCTCCAACGCAATCCGAGAGATGGCTCACTTCATCGACGCCGTCGATCCGCGTCCGCGCCAGATATGCGACTCTGTATATCTCGGCGATCTCCTCGTGACGGCTTACTCGCGCTTCTCTCGAAATCACAATTTCGGCTCGATGATCGGCAAAGGCTACTCCGTGAAAGCCGCTCGCATGGAGATGGAACAGACTGCCGAAGGCTACTACGGCGCAAAATGTATTTTCGACATCAATGAGAAATACGACGTAATGATGCCCATCCTCGACGCCGTTTACGACATTCTCTACCGCCGCGTGGCTCCCTCCAAGGCTCTCACACGCATGGCTCACACTTTCAGTTGATGGCAAAATTTCAAGTCAACATACTCGGCTGCGGCTCCGCCACGCCCACACTGCGTCACCAACCCTCATGCCAGGTGATTGATTTCCGCGACCGCCTCATGATGATCGACTGTGGGGAGGGCGCGCAGCTGCAGATGCGACGTATGCGACTGAAATTCTCACGCCTCAACCATATTTTCATATCCCACCTCCACGGCGACCATTTCCTCGGCCTGCCGGGCCTCCTCTCCACCATGGCTCTCCATGATACCGGAGGAAGCGTGACCGTACACGTGCTCAAGGAAGGTGCCGATATCCTGCGGCGCATCATGGATGTATTCTGCCGCGACACATCCTTTGAGATCATTTACGACATCATCAGGCCGGAGCGCCGTGTGCTCCTCGACGAAGCATCTTTCACCGTCGAGACTTTTCCACTCTATCACCGGGTGCCTGCCGTGGGATTCATCTTCCGCGAAAAGCCGAAATTGCGCCACATCAACGGCGAAATGGTACGATTCTACGAAGTGCCCGTATCGAAAATACAGGAAATACGCTCCGGACATGATTTCATCACCGCCGACGGACGCGTGATCCCCAACGAGCGTCTCACCACACCCGCCGAACCGGCCGTGAGCTACGCATACTGCTCGGACACGGCCTTCGACAAGCGCGTGGCCGAAGATGTCCGCGGAGTTGACACAATTTACCACGAAGCCACATACCTTGAAGATTGCGCTGCAAAAGCATCCTCCCGCGGCCACTCTACTGCATTTCAAGCAGGAGAGATAGCCACACTCGCCGGTGCGCGGCGGCTCATCCTCGGACACTATTCCAAACGTTACGAAGATCTCGCACCATTCGTCGAGGAAGCCGCACGGAGTTTCGCGGGCGATATCATCGCCGCCGATGAAGGTATGAAAATCGATCTCCTATGATAAATCAGCACGATACCGACGAATAGTACATGCGCCTCGCAATCAAAGAGGCCTGCGCCGCCCGCGCCGAGGGGGAGATACCCGTAGGTGCCGTGGTGGTGAGCGGCGGACGCGTCGTGGGGCGCGGCCACAACCTCACCGAGACCCTCCGCGATGTCACCGCACACGCCGAAATGCAAGCCATCACCGCTACTGCCATAGCATGTGATGCAAAATATCCCGCTGAAGACGCAACACTTTATGTCACACTGGAGCCTTGCGTGATGTGTGCCGGAGCTATCGGATGGAGCCAGCTGCGGCGCATTGTCATCGGTGCCCGCGATCCGCGCCGCGGATACAGCGTGATGTGCAGCAAAAATCCGTTCCATCCCAAGGCCGAGGTAGTATGGGACGTCCTCGCCGACGATTGCCGGTCGCTTATTGTTGATTTTTTCAAAGAAAAACGCTGATGCATTATTTTATCATCGCAGGCGAAGCCTCGGGCGACCTGCACGCAGCCGGACTCATCGAAAAACTTCGCGAAAAAGACCCCGACGCCCGATTCTCATTTCTCGGAGGCGACTGCATGAGCAAAGCCGCCGGTACCTCCCCCATTCTTCACTATCGCGAGATGGCTTTCATGGGATTCAGCGAGGTGTTACGCAATCTGCGCAAAATATTCGGCAATCTCAAAATAGCTAAAAAAGCTATCGACGCCGCGCGCCCCGACTGCATCATAGCGGTCGATTATCCAAGTTTCAACCTCAAGATTGCACGCCACGCCCACAAAGCAGGCATACCGGTTGTATGGTACATATCTCCCAAAATATGGGCTTGGAAAAAATGGCGCATCAAGGACATTCGCCGTCTCGTCGACCGGATGCTCTGCATACTGCCCTTCGAACCGGATTTTTACGCTGCCAATGACTATTCGGAAGCCACATACGTAGGCAATCCATCTGTAGAGGAAATTGACAAAGCTCTTGCCGCCGTCGCTCCCCGCGCCGACTTCCTGCGCCGACACAAGCTCCGCGACCACCGTATAATAGCCCTCCTCCCCGGCAGCCGCCGCGGAGAAATACGCTGCAATTTACCCGTCATGAACGAAGTCGCACGCCGCTATCCTCAATACACTATTGCCGTGGCGGCCGCACCGGGCATCGACGATGCTTTCTACTCGTCACTCACCGATTTCCCAATTGTACGGGGAGCCACGCATGAGCTGCTCGCCCATAGCCACGCCGCCCTGGTCACATCCGGCACCGCTACCCTCGAGGCGGCCCTCGCCGAAGTTCCGCAGGTGGTGACATACCGTTCCAACGGCTCTCGTCTCGCATACAACCTGATGAAGCGCCTCCTGCACGTCAAATACGTATCACTCCCCAACCTCATCACCGACGCCCCGGTCATACCCGAGCAACTCCTCCACGAGTGCACGGTGGATATAGTAGATGAACGCCTGCGCGCGCTCACGCGCGAAGGCGCGCCCGCGCGCGAGTCGCAACTCGCCGGATATGCCGAAATGCGCCGTCTGCTCGGCCCCTCCGGAGCCGCATCACGCGCAGCGGATGCTATCATAAAGACTCTCAAGAAATGAACTATGAACGATAAACGAATCGAAAAACTTATCGCCCGGCTCAAAAATAAAGAAAAGATCCGCATCCTCTTCGTATGCCTTGGCAATATATGCCGCTCTCCTGCAGCTGATGGTATCATGCACAGCATCGTAGGCAGCCATCACGACGACGCCCGCTGGGAAATCGACTCGGCCGGTATCGGAAACTGGCACGCCGGGCAGCTCCCTGACAAGCGTATGCGCGTACACGCCTCACGCCGCGGGCTCGACCTCACACACCACGCACGTCAGGTACGCGTATCGGATTTCGACGATTTCGATCTGATCGTAGGGATGGACAACAATAACATCGCCGACTTGCGCCAATTGGCTCCCTCTCCGGAAGCAATGGAGAAAATTGTACCCATGGCACACTGGGTGCGCACGGTAGCTTCGCGGTACGACTACATTCCCGACCCATACTATGAAGGCGCCGAGGGATTCGAGCTGGTGCTCGATTTGCTCGAATCGGGATGCCAGGCTCTTTATGAAGACCTGTCAAAGGCCTGACAGTTCCTGCAATCTATTTTTATACGTATCTCCCACGGGTACTTCAGTCGAGCCGACTTTCAGACGGCTCTGGCTGTAGGATACGATGTGGCGCAGCCCTACGATATACGAACGGTGTACCCGCAGGAAATCCTTGGCCGGGAGCGTCTGCTCGACGGCTTTCAGTGTCATTTGTGTGATCAGTGGTCGCTCACGGCTCGTGAGATACAATTTCACATAATCCTTCAACCCCTCGACGTATAGTATTTCACACAATTCTACGCGCACATTGCGGTAATCACTCCGTACGGTGATAAATGTCGGCTCATCGTCAACCAGCATCTCGCGCTCGGCACGTGAGACGGCTTCCCGGAATTCGGCCATGCTCACAGGCTTGAGCAGATAGTCAAGTGCATTCACGCGGAATCCCTCCACAGCATAGTCGCGATATGCTGTCACAAACACCACGCGGGTCGGCGTATCAGCCAAGTCGCGGGCAAGCTCCATGCCATTGAGGTCAGGCATCTGGATATCCAGGAATGCGAGATCGACCCCGCCGCGCCGCAGTACTTCGAGAGCCTCGCGGCCACTGTGACATGAAGCTACAAGCTCCAGCGAATCGATGCGCCCGACATATGTCTCGAGCAACCGCACTGCCAGCGGCTCGTCGTCAGCTATGATGCACTTGATTTTCTTCATCCTTATTGATTTTAAGCACAGCCTTGAAATTATCTCCATCGACCTTCGTCGTCAACGACGCATTGGAGCCATAGAGCAGCTCCAGGCGGCGTCGCAGATTGGACAGCCCCACGCCGCCAGCTCCTTTGTCGACTTTGGCGGCGGGATTGAATCCATTGTCTGTGCGACATTCGAAACCGTGCGCGTCAGCATGGATTGAGATGCGGATAGGCGCGCCGCCGGTAGCTACGCCATGCTTGAACGCATTTTCCACCAAAGTGACAAAAAGCAAGGGTGCTATCTGCGGAGCATCGGGTGAGATATCGGCCCGGAACTCCACTTCCTGATTGGACATGCGCAGCCTCATCAGCGCGATATAAGTGCGCACGAAATCCACTTCGCGCCCGACACTGACTTCCGACGGATTTTCGTACACGACATACCGCAGCAACTGCGACAGCTCATGCACACCCTCGGCCGCGCGTGCCGGATCGATTTCTATCAGAGCGTAGATACTGTTGAGCGTATTGAAAAGAAAATGCGGATTGAGTTGCGAGCGCAGCCCGGCCAGCTCGCTTTCACGCTGGGCCGTCACGAGCTGCTGGCGATGCCGCTCCATATCCATCCATCGCCCTGACAGACGCAGAGCCACAGCGAGCGATATAGTGAGCAGCAGCATCACGGCATCCCTCAGGATAAACGAAATCGACGCCATGATGAGGCGCCACTCATCAGTATCGCGATGACGGGGCCGAGCGGGCCAGCCCCATTTACCTATATAATAGGTGAGCACGAGAGCCACACATATCACGAGCAGATTGAGCAGGATGAATCTCCATATACGGTGTCTGCGCACCAAATTGCGCTCCACGAGCACAAAATAATTGAGATAGAAGACTCCCACCATCACCCCGGCTTTGCCATAAATGCCCCATGGCAGGGCCACGCTGTCGCGCGACCATGCCATGCGCATGAATACCTCCGGCAATACGAAGATGATGATTATAAAGATTGCATGCGATAAAGCTGCCGTAATATTGCGGCGCTCTTGCGGCAGATGCGTCAAGCGGTGCATAGATTCCGTCTTACATAGCTTCTACCGCGACCACCTCTGTTTCGGGAGCGCACGTATCCACGGCTGCAGCTTCCTCAACGACGACGTCATAATCAAGCTCGTCGGAATTTCCCCTGCGGTCAGTACGGCTGAAAAGCGATCCCGAGGGGAGATTGGCCGAATCCATGAAATACGCCAGCGAGATTGTTCCGTCGCTATAGCCGTATCCTACAGCTGTACCTGCCGCGGAATTGACATAGTAGGGCGAAGACGAGTTCAAGCGTTTGAAACCTTTAGCCTCAAGCATGCGGTCAAAGGCTTTGGCGAATGCGGCTTCGGCTCCCGTGCCGTAATCCGACACACTCTCACTCCACGTGATGGCCGCAAGTTTCATATTCCATTCATACCGCCAGTCGTAAGCCCAATATGGCCCATAGTCAGTGGCAAAGTTACCCGGAAAAGCCATCAGAAGCGATGTACCGTCCTTTTCCACACTCAGGCTGCTGCGGTGACCTTCGCTCCAGCCGGGAGTCGTGTCGAGTTCCGAGCGGAAAGCGTTCAATGTGGTGCCTTTTGCATAGCCATAGCAAGATTTTGCCTCGATGTGCGACATTATATTGGACGCGAAGCCTTCAGCATCGAAATACTGGCTGCGCACGGCGTACGAACCGCCGCCCACTTTGAAATCATCGAATGAATCCTTGCACACCTCTTTGCCATCCTTATCAATGAGGATTGTCTTATTGCCTTCTTCAGTCAGGAAACGATCGGCCGAGAGCGGCAGGAGCGATTTGTAATCGAAAGGCATCACTTCTTCACCATCAGCATTGATCATACCCCATTTATCGTCCTTGGTACAAACGATGCGTCCGTAAATCATAAATATCCCGTCGTACTTGGCGCGAACCACTGTCTCGCCATCGAAATTCTTGAGTCCATAGCTGTCTCCGTCGTAATATATGGCAAGCTTACCATCCGTCCACAGATCGGAATCGTAACGGCTATTCACGTATTGGCCAAGTTTGCATACCTTTTCGCCTTTTTTGTTGAGCACCACAGCCTGGTCATCAAGTTTCACCACAAGGTATCCATTCGACCACGTTCCGTAGTTTTGATATTTTCCGGTATCGAATTTGAACACCGTCTCTCCATTTTTGTCGATGATGGATACTCTGTCAATCCCTCCGTCACTTACGCTCACCATCGCGCAGCCGTCAGAGAAATATCCTGCATTGTCGTATTTTGTAGATATCACCATCTCACCCTTGGTATCTATGTAGCCATATTTACCATCGGTAGTCTCCACAAAGGCGAGGCCTTCACTGAAAGGTGAGGCGTATTTGATATTTTTGGCAAGAGTCGCAATCACTTCACCCTTATAGTTTACCACACTGATCG
This sequence comes from uncultured Bacteroidales bacterium, assembly GCA_947646295.1. Classification (GTDB taxonomy): domain Bacteria; phylum Bacteroidota; class Bacteroidia; order Bacteroidales; family Muribaculaceae; genus CAG-873. The sequence continues at coordinate 6,481 of CANSGE010000006.1, read as the reverse complement.
GTTGATCTTTTTCAGCAGCCAGGGCGTAGCCGTCACTGAAAGGTGTGATGTCCACGAAGGACTCCTTGTTGAGAGGGCTTCTCACATCGCTAAGAGAATAGATATCGTAAGCTCCATCCGCATTTCTCACAATAAACGAGCCGTGATCAAATCCAAAAGGCGCGTTTTTGAATTCATCATCAAGCACCACCGAGCCATCGGCCACCTTGATGACGCTCCAGCTCGAGCTGCCATCCATTTTTACAGATATATACTCATGGGCCTCTCCGCTGCCCCCGGCACAGGAGGCCACTCCAAGAGCCATGACAGCACCCAAAACAGACACTAAGTAATTTTGCATAATATTAGCAGGTTAGATGTATTATCATTTCTGCAAAAATAGGATTTTTCGTCCATCTGTTTGCATAATTTATGAAATTTAACATTCGTTGACGATCTACCTGGCATTTGCTTCAATAACATTTTTTAGGAAATATGGCAAAAAAATCGTACCTTTGCGCAAAATTTCCAAGGGTACTCTCCCGGCTCGCGTAGCATTAGATTGTTAAGTTGTTATATTATAATGGATTGGATTACAGACCTTCTTTTCCCTGGCAATACGTCGTTGGCATCTACCCTGGTGCTATACTCGTTTGTCATCGCTGCCGGTATATTTATCGGTAAGCTGAAAGTGGCCGGAGTATCTCTCGGCGTCACTTTTGTGCTGTTCGTAGGTATTTTGATGGGACATTTCGGCTATATTGTCGATACTAATGTCCTCAAATTCATGCGCGAATTTGGCCTTATTCTTTTTATTTTCGCCATCGGTCTTCAGGTAGGCCCCGGCTTTTTCTCGTCGTTCAAGAAAGGCGGCGTGCGCCTCAACCTCCTTGCCGTGCTTGGAATTGCACTCAATGTGGTGATCGTATTGCTGATATATTACTTCGGCAATATCCATGACATCAGCGCATTGGTAGGTGTGATGAGCGGTGCTGTCACCAACACTCCCGGTCTTGCAGCCGCCCAGCAGGCTGTATCTCAGATCACTCAGTCCGGCGAACAGGCCAACCTCATGGCACAAGGCTATGCAGCCGCTTATCCGCTCGGAGTTGTCGGCATCATCGCCGCGATGTTTATCATCAAAGGCATTTTCCGCATCAAGACCGAGGACGAAATCAAGAAAATCGAAGAAGAGACCGACGACGCACAGCTCAAGCCCTATATCCTCTCTATTAAAGTCACAAACGAGCTGGTGAACGGCCAGACAATGCTCTCACTTCACGACGTGATACAGTGCAACTTCGTGGTTTCGCGCCTCATGACAGCCGACGGCACCATCACCATCCCCAAATCGTCGACAGAAATCCACACCGGTGACGTTCTCAAAGTGATCTGCTCGGCTCATGATGCCGACCGTTTCCATGCCGTGCTCGGTCCGGATATCGAGATGGACTGGGAATCCACCCCGCGTCCCGTATATTCCCGCCGTATCCTCGTCACCAAGAGCGAATACAACGGCGTGCCCCTCGGACAGCTCCGTCTCCACAAAGGCTATCAGCTCAATGCCACACGCGTCAACCGTGCCGGCGTCGACCTCCTCGCCACCCCCAACCTGCGCCTGCAGATGGGCGACCGTCTCACCGTAGTGGGCGATCTCGAAGACATCGACCGTCTCGCCGACCGCCTCGGCAACTCGATGAAACGTCTCAATCAGCCCAACCTCATCACAATCTTTGTAGGTATCATCTTCGGTATCATCCTCGGCTCGATCAACCTCGGCTTCGGCATGAAGCTCGGTCTTGCGGGCGGCCCCCTCGTAGTGGCCATCCTGCTGAGCCGCTTCGGCTATAAATTCAAGCTCGTCACCTACACCTCATCATCCGCCTCACTGCTGTTGCGCGAACTCGGCATCTGCCTCTTCCTCGCCTCGGTAGGTATCTCAGCCGGCGGCAGCTTTGCCGACGCCGTATTCAACGAGACCGGTATGTGGTGGGTAATCTGGGGCTTTGTCATCACCATCGTCCCGCAGGTGATTGTAGGCTGTATCGCCCGCGGACACGACCGTATCAATTACCTCACCATCATGGGCCTGCAATCGGGCTCCTACACCGATCCCCCCGCCCTTGCCTATGCCAACAACTCCACCGGCAACGATGCTCCGGCTGTGGCTTACTCTACCGTCTACCCGCTCACAATGTTCATGCGTGTGGTAGCGGCACAGGCTCTCATCCTCGCCTTCGCCTAAGCACATTCACATCTATACTTCCCGGCGGTCACGACTCCCTCGTGACCGCTTTTTACGTTAATAATTACTTAATTTAATGATAATTTTGGCTCATTATCGTACTTTTTGTAATTTTGCCCCTTGTAATGTCTACGAAACTGACTATCGACGAGGGTAATTCCTCCGCAAAAATCGCCCTATGGAAAGACGACGAGCTGCTCGCCGTCACATCCTGCGTTTGCGCCGACGAAGATGTGGTCGACGCAGCCGCCGTAGGCAACCATCCGGTCGACCACGCCATCTTCTGTTCGGTATGCCGCCGCGACAAGCAGTCGGTGAGCCGCGTCCTCAGTCAGTTTGCCGACCGTGTCACCATCCTCGACGCCCATACCCCGCTGCCCATCTCCATCGACTACCGCAGCAAGAATACCCTCGGAGCCGACCGTATCGCAGCCGCATGCGGAGCCTACGCTGTAGCTCCCGGATGCACCGCTCTGGTCGTCGACATGGGCACAGCCATCACATACGATGTCGTCACCTCCGACGGACGCTTCATCGGGGGCAACATCGCGCCCGGCATCTTCGTGCGTCTCGAAGCCCTCAACCACTTCACCCGCGCGCTGCCTCTGATCGAGACCGATGGCGACGTACCCCGCTGGGGATACGACACCGAGACTGCCATGCGCTCCGGAGCTATCCGCGGTGTCGTAGGCGAGCTGCAATACTACCGTCACTGCCTCCCCTCCGACGCAATAACCATACTCACAGGCGGCTCCACCGACCTGATCATCCCACACATCACATCCCCTCTCATCATCGAGCCAAACCTTGTGCTCAAAGGACTTAATTGCATAATCGATTACAATGAAAATAAGTAGATTCAGACTCGCGGCCCTGCTCGCATTCCTCACCATCATCTCCGGAGCCATCTCGGCCCAGAACGGCACCATGACACCCTACTCCCGTTTCGGATACGGCATACTGAGCGACAACGCCACCGCTGCTCAATCGGCTATGGGCGGCGTCGGCTATGCGATGAATTCCGGCCGGCAGATCAATGTCATGAACCCCGCTTCTTACGCCCGTGTCGACTCTCTCACATTCCTTTTCGACATGGGACTCGACTTCACAAGCCTCTGGACATCGGAGACCATCGACGGTGTGCGCAACTCCGAATCAAATATCGGCGGCGGTCTGGGCTATATCACCATGCAGTTTCCCATCAGCAAGCGTCTCGGCATGTCGGCCGGCCTGCTGCCATTCTCTTCGGTCGGATACGCCTTTGGCAATGATATCAACCACGGCTTTGCGTCCCGGCAAGGCTCCGGCAGCATCAACCAGCTTTACCTCGGTCTCGGTGCCAAGATAGTATCCGGGCTCAATATCGGTGTCAACGTGGCATACCTCTTCGGCACCACTATCAACGACACCTATGCCATAACAACCTCCGGCTCCACCGGTCTCTACGAGCGCGAGCTCAAGGTGCGCGACTTCCGCATCACTGCAGGCTTGCAGTACACACTCCCCTTCCGCGGCAATTCGCTCACCCTCGGCCTCTCATATACCCCGGGCAAACAGCTCCTCGGCTCCACACGCACGCTCTTCTATGATACCAACGCCGATGTGACGTCGAACGGCGCAGCCGATCCCGAAATCACCGACGACTTCAAGCTCAAAGACCTCTACTCGCTCGCCGACACTTACGGCGCGGGTCTCGGCCTCAATCTCGACTCACGTATCTGGCTCGAAGGCGATGTCACCTACCAGCCCTGGAGCAAATGCAAATACAACGGCAATAAGGGCGAACTGGCCGACCGCTACAAAATATCACTCGGCGGCCAATATCAGCCAGCCCTCCGCGGCTCATACTTCCGCCGCACACAATATCGCCTCGGCGCGTTCTATGACCGCGACTATCTGGTGGTGCGCGGCAATAATGTGCGCGAATACGGTGCATCCGTCGGTGTCGGCCTCCCCGTCCCCGGCTTCAAGACCGTGGTGAGCCTCTCGCTTGGCTGGCTGCACCGCCAGGCTTACCCCACAGCTCTCATCAAGGAAGACTACCTCAACATCACCGTAGGTGTCAACTTCAACGAGATGTGGTTCCGCAAAAACCGTATTTACTAACGTATATGCGTGCATTGCCGGTAATCATCGCCGTGGCTTCCGTGGCCGGGATCATAAGCTCTTGCAAGGAAGAGCGCCAATCCTTTGTGGCCAATGCCTCCGATGTGGAGCGCGTGCCCACGATGACGACCCGCGACGTCGAGACATTCATATCCGACTCCGGCTACACGCGCTACCACATATCCACCCCGCTCTGGGAAATGTACGATGAGGCCAAGGAGCCGCATTGGCGTTTTCCCGACGGACTGCGTCTCGAACAGTACGACGAGCAGCTCCACCCGGCAGCCGACATCGTGTGCGACTCGGCGATTTACCTGAGCCGGCGCCGCGTATGGCAACTCGACGGACATGTGCTGATGGTCAACACCGACCGTGATTCATTCATCACCCAGCAACTTTTCTGGGATCAGAACCGCGCGCTCGTGTATTCCGACTCGTTCATCCACATCGTCAAATCCGACCGCATCATCGAGGGCTACGGCTTTGAGTCAAATCAAAATATGACAGCCTATACCGTGCACCGTCCCACCGGCATCATTCCGGTAGAGCGTCCTACGCCCGGCGCCACATCCGCACCGGCCGACAGCTCAGCGCCGGCAGACGCCGGGGCATCCCCCCGCCGCTCCGCCCCCGTGCGTGCCTCCGAACGTCAGCCGGCCGAGCCATCGCCCTTCCAGATCTCTCCCACTCCCGAGCCTATGCGTCGCACACAGCCCTTCCCCAACCGAAAACCATCTCAACTCTAAGCAATATGGATTATTCCACCTGGATAATACTCACTGTCATATCGCTGCTCTTCTCGGCACTCTTCTCCGGAGTAGAGATAGCTTTTGTAACATCCGACCGCGTGCGCGTGCAGCTCGATGTAGCCCGCGGAGGACTCATATCGCGCATCATCAACCGCTTCTACGCCGATTCCGAATTTTTCATCTCGAGCATCCTCGTAGGCAACAACGTGATGCTCGTAATCTACGGTATGGGCGCGGCGGCTCTCCTTGAGCCGTGGCTCGCCACATGGATTCACTCCACCACACTCATACTGCTTGCCCAGACTCTCATCTCCACTCTTGTAATACTTTTCACGGGCGAATTTATACCCAAGACCACATTCCGCATCAATCCCAACAGCTCTCTGAAGATATTTGCGCTGCCGATTTTCCTTTTTTATCTCATTTTCTACCCCATTTCGTGGCTATCGACAGCACTTTCAAAGCTGCTCATGCGCATCGCAGGCATAAAATCATGCGAATCACATCTCAACGCACTCTCCGTGGGCGACCTCAACGACTACATCGAGGAAAATATCGACTCGATGGAGGAAAAACATCATCAGATAGAGAGCGAAGTAAAAATCTTCCAGAACGCACTTGATTTCTCATCGACACACCTGCGCGACTGCATGACCCCGCGCAATGAAATCGTGGCCGTAAATATCGACACGACTTCACGGGAGCAACTCTCCGAACTCTTCACCACCTCGGGCCGCTCGAAAATCCTCGTTTACCGCGACGATATCGACAATATCCTCGGTTACATCCACGTGAGCGAGCTTTTTATACCGGATGTGGATTGGAAGGAACGCATCAAGCCCACCCTCTTCGCACCCGAAAACCTCCTTGCCAACAAAATGATGCGCCGCCTGCTGCAGCAGAAACGCTCACTGGCCGTGGTCGTCGACGAATTTGGCGGTACGGCAGGCCTCATCTCACTCGAAGACCTCGTCGAGGAAATATTCGGCGACATACAGGACGAGCACGATAAATCAGGGCTGATAGCGCGTAATACCGCCCCGGGCATATACGAATTCTCAGGACGTTGCGAGATCGCGGGCATCAACGAGCAATTCAACCTTGACCTACCCGAAGACGACGACTACCAGACCATAGCCGGATACATCCTCCACGAGACCGGCTCGATACCTGCTGAAGGCGACACCGTGATGCTGGGCGAACGCCGCTTCGATATCATCCGCAAATCCGCCAACCGCATCGAGCTGGTGCGACTCACCGAACCGCTCGAGGAAACGCCATCCGACGACCGATAATGTCACTCCTCTCCATACTCTCCGCCATGAACGTGACCCGCTACGGCAAATTTGTCTTCCTCATCACTGCGGCAGCCGTCGTAGCATCCTTCCTTTACCTCTCCACA
>CANSGE010000005.1 GCA_947646295.1 uncultured Bacteroidales bacterium | reverse complement strand
CTTTTATAAAATCCTGTTCCTTGCCGCTCATGTGAGCGAGGCAAAGGAGTATGCGCTGTCTCATAATATTATCATATTAGTTCATTATCATATTTCATTCTGCGGCCAAGCACAGTGCAGATGATCATCTGTATATCGCGCACGAAACTGTAATTATGGAGATAAAAACGGTTGATGCGCACTTTGTCGGGAAAAATCACCTCATCATTGTATCGCTGCGGGTCAGCTTGCCGCGCGAGCAGCTCCTCCTCATCGCGATATTTGAGCGATGCAGGTCCGGTGATACCCGGTCGCAGGCGCAGCACCTCACGGTCGGGTCCCGAGAGACTGTCGGCGTAGCCGGGTACATCGGGCCGCGGTCCTACGAAACTCATGTCGCCGATGAGCACATTCCATAGTTCGGGGAGTTCATCGAGTTTATACCGACGCAATTTAGCACCTAAAGGTGTGATACGGCTCTCGCCGGCCACTGAGACCGACGATCCGCCATGACCTACAGTCATAGAGCGGAATTTATACATAGTGAAAAGGCGCCCATCACGCCCTACCCTGCGCTGCTTGAAAATCACCGGGCCACCCGGCATCTTGATACGGATCAGCAACGCCACCACGAGCAACACCGGCCATAGCACCAACAGACCGATGAGCGCCATCAGCCTGTCAAAAAGATATTTGAGAGTCATAGTGATAGATCAATCGCGACGGAAAATGTCGCGGGTATATACTCGTGGGAGAACGTCATCAAGACATGCGTCGTAGCGATTAGCCACGATGGCCTGTGACATAGCCTTGAATTTCTCTATGTCGTTCACTACGAGACTTCCAAAAAATGTTGTGCCGTCGTCAAGTGTAGGCTCGTAAATGATCACCCGGGCACCTTTTGCCTTGATACGCTTCATCACGCCCTGGATGGATGATTGACGGAAATTGTCGGAGTTGGACTTCATTGTCAGACGGTACACTCCGATGGTACACGGTATCTCGCCACTGCGGTATTGAGCGTTCTCACCGTACCATCCGGCCATTTTCAAGATCTGATCCGCAATGAAATCCTTTCGGGTACGGTTTGATTCGACAATTGCCGACATCATATTCTGAGGCACTTCCGCATAATTGGCGAGAAGCTGCTTTGTATCCTTCGGCAGGCAATAGCCTCCGTAGCCAAACGAAGGATTGTTGTAATGGCTGCCGATGCGCGGATCAAGGCCTACACCTTCGATGATAGCTCTGGAGTCAAGTCCCTTGACCTCAGCGTAAGTGTCGAGTTCGTTGAAGTAACTTACGCGGAGAGCGAGATAGGTGTTGGCAAAGAGTTTCACCGCTTCGGCTTCTTTCATTCCCATGTAAAGAATGTCGATATCGGGCTTCAGCGCACCTTGTTGCAGCAAAGCTGCAAAGGTATGAGCCGCCTCATCGAGAGCTGCAATGTCGGCGAGCCGCGAGATAGCCTCATTTTCCTCGGCAAAGCACTCGTCGGCGATAATCTTGGGCACGCCCGCTATGATACGCGAGGGATAGAGATTGTCATACAGTGCCTTGCTCTCACGCAGAAATTCCGGAAAGAAAAGCAGATTGAGACGCTTGATGCCTCTGGCCGCATACTTCACATAAAGATTACGGCAGTATCCCACTGGAATGGTGGATTTGATGACCATGACTGCCTCCGGATTGACACTGAGCACGAGATCTATCACATCTTCGATGCAGTGTGTGTCAAAGAAATTCTTTTCAGGATCATAATTGGTGGGTGCTGCTATCACCACAAAGTCAGCGTGGCGGTATGCCTCGGCACCATCCAGAGTGGCTGTGAGGTCAAGCTGCTTTTCCGCGAGATAGCGCTCAATATATTCGTCCTGGATGGGCGAGATACGGCGATTGATCTTTTCGACTTTTTCAGCTATGACGTCGACCGCCGTGACATGGTGGTGCTGAGCCAGCAGAGTGGCAATGCTGAGGCCAACATAGCCCGTGCCTGCCACTGCAATATTATATTTTCTCATTGTAGTGGAGTGATTATAGGTCATAATATTCCTTGAACCATGCCACAGTGCGGTCAATGCCGCTCTGCAACGCCGTGCAAGGCTTGAAGCCTGTGGCCTCGGCCAGTGCCGATGAATCGGCATACGTCTGGTAGACATCTCCGGCTTGCATGGGCAAGAACTCTTTGCGTGCGCTGCGCCCTATGGCCTTCTCGATGCACTCGATATAGTCCATCAGGCGCGTGGGCTGCTGATTGCCTATATTGTAAATGCGGTAAGGCGCAGGAGAGCTGGCGGGATCAGGGTGTGTCTCGTCCCAAGACGGATCAGATGCCGGGATCACATCAATAATGCGCACGATGCCCTCCACGATATCGTCGATATAGGTAAAGTCGCGCAACATGTCACCGTTGTTGAATACTTTTATGGGCCGGTCATGCAAGATTGCATCAATGAAAAGAAAGGGCGACATATCGGGGCGCCCCCAGGGGCCGTAAACGGTAAAGAAACGCAGCCCGGTAGTAGGGAGATCGTAGAGTTTCGAGTAAGCATGAGCCATGAGCTCGTTGCTCTTCTTGGTAGCAGCATACAGACTCACCGGATGAGCGATGCCGTCATGCTCGGAAAATGGCACTTTGCCGTTGAGTCCGTATACACTCGATGATGATGCGTATACAAGATGGCCCACCTTATAGTGGCGACAACCCTCGAGTATGTTGATGAAGCCATCGACATTGCTTTCGATGTAAGCATCGGGATTGGTGATGGAATACCGTACGCCGGCCTGAGCGCCGAGATTGACCACGACATCGAAAGCTCCGTTGGCAAAGAGCATCTGCATGGCTTGCTTATCCTCAAGATTCATCCGCACGAATGTCATCCCGCTATCGGTGCGGCTCTGCGCGAATTTATACCATGCCACGTCACTTTTTTCGATACCGAGGTTGCGCAGCCGGCCGTATTTCAATTCAGGGTCGTAATAGTCATTGATGTTGTCGAGTCCGACTACCGTGTCGCCCTTGTCAAGCAATCTCCTGCATACGGCACTACCGATAAATCCGGCCGCGCCTGTAACTAATACTTTCATAATTGGAACGTTGTTATTGCATACTTTCAATCAATCTGCCAAACATCTGCTTCAGTCCGTAGCGGGGACGCCAGCCCAATCGGTAAAGACGATCCACCGAGAGATTGAGCCGTGTCTCCGGGGCATAGCAGCTGTCAGCCGAGGTCTTTCTTACGACCGAGATATCCGGTGCGAAATTGTCTTTCAGAAAATCAGCGAGTCCTTTTATAGATATATATGTATCGGGGTTTGCCACATTGTATGCCTCTCCGGGCTCACCCAAAATGAGGAGGTGGAGCAGTGCCGAGGCGCAGTCTGTGGTGTAGCAATACGGTTTTGAGGAATTGCCCTCGGTATGCAGTTCGATATCGGAGTGGGAGATGATGCTCCGGGCAAATTGAGCGAATACCCTTTTGTCATCGCGCGCCACTCCGGCCCCGAATGTCTGCGTGAGGCGTGCCGTGCAGGCCCGCACTCCATATTCCGCGGCATATGCGCGCACGATATATTCGGCGGCTTGCTTCCCAAGAGGGTATGAGCTGCGGAGCGATGTGCGGTCGACATAACCTGTGAAACTCTCATCAATCGGGGTGTCGTCGAAATTCTGTCCGTAATACTCCAGCGACGATACATATACGGCTCCAGACACACTTTTGCGTCGGCAAAGTTGCAAAAGTGCCTTAGTGGAGTCAACCGCGAGTTCGAATGTCTCTACGGGATGTGAGTTCATGTAGGCACCATTGGTCGGCGATGCGAAATGCACGGCATAGTCCAACGGCCCGGCGTAGGCGTTGAGGAAAGTTATCAGATCACATTCGATAATACCGAGGTGCTCTGTATCTTCTTCAAACACCTCCCGTGCCTTTGCCATATTCCTCACGGGCAGTACGAATGTAATACCGAGATCGGCTTTCCGTAGACATTTCACGAAAATCGAGCCTAACAATCCCGTAGCTCCCGTAACAAGTATGCTTGAGCCTCGTAGTTTGGACGCGAACTCACTGCCGACGGTAAATTCGTCGATATCCTGTCGTAATATTTTATTCATTGAATCTAAATTCTCTTGCCCAGCGTTCACTGAAACACGCTGATGAGTCGCCGGATATCACTTTGGCGGGTACTCCTGCCACGACGGTATGCGGGGGCACGTCGGATGTCACTACCGCATTGGCCCCTATGACAGCGAAATCGCCCACTGTCACATTTCCAAGTATCTTGGCTCCGGCGAAGACCACTACATTATTGCCTATTGTAGGCACACCGGCTTTTTTGCCGTTGAACACCCGGCCGATGGTCACACCTTGATGAATGGATACATTGCTTCCGATGACCACCTCCTGTGCTATGATTATGCAGTTGTAATGGAAAAAGCGCAATCCGGCACCGATATCGGTACATAGTGGCAGCTGGATACCGGTGGCAACCTTATGAAGTTTATACCATAGGTAGAAGGGTATGCCCGCGATTTTCACCAATTTATTCTTACGCATCATCCACGAGCACACCCTGAACCAGAATGTAACAGCGAAAGATGCACTCATCAAAGCCTCCGCGCTTGATGTAAAGCGCCGGAAGTCAGATTTTATAAGGCTGTGTACCCCCCCCCGCAACTCATTGTCTTTCAGCATTATATCAAAATCCGAAAATTTGTTGATTTTCATGCACCTCCACCATTGCACGGAAGATGAAAAAGTCCGTAGGAGTGGTGATCTTTATATTTTCCATCGGGCCAATGATGGTGTGCATACGGTGTCCGTAATGTGTCATCATCGAGCACGAATCGATGAAGTCAGAGCGGCCCTCCGCATTGGCGCGGCAGTGAGCCTGATACAGCTCGCCAAGCCTGAAACTCTGCGGCGCTCTGGCCACCAGCGAGCGGTCGCGGTCGGGGATACTGAGATCACTGTCGGATGTGCGGATGACAAAAGTCTCCGTAGCCGGCACACATGTGATGCAGTTGCCGTGACGGGCGACAGCTTCGATATTGTCGGAAATCGTCTGAGCCACTATCAGCGGTCGCACCCCGTCATGCACGAGCACAGCCGAATCATCGGCGAAGTGCCTGCGGGCGGCGCAGATACCGTTGTAGATCGATGCCTGACCGCTTTCGCCCCCGGGGACGATCTCCACAACCTTAGTAATCTCAAACTTACGAAGCATTTTTTCAAGATACCCGATCCACTCTCTGACGCATACCACTACGATACCGTCGATATCCGGATGATTGTCAAAGAGCTCAAGGGTGTAGATGATTATAGGCTTGCCTGAGAGCTCGAGAAATTGTTTCGGACGCCCTACGGTATTCATGCGGCGACCTACCCCGCCGGCAAAGATCAATGCGACGTTTTTCATATCAATATTTACCGAAATCGATTGACAGTGTGTGGATGCCACAACGTTTATCCTCGGGAGGCAACTGCATGTAATCGCCGAAAATCCGGGTGAGATAGTCATCATGCATGGCCTGCACGGGGAACTCTGTATCTTCAAATGGCACACGCACGGGACGGCCGTAGACTTCTGCCGGAGTGAAGGAGTTGTGCAAGCGTGCGCGGCCCATGATCTCCGAATAATGTCGCGTGGGACGACGGTTGAACTTGATATATTGTCCGTAAAAGAACTTTTCAACACTTTTGAGACGCATTATCTGCGACATAGCCGTCATGGCTCGCTTGGCAAATCCTTCAGCCTTGTAGCCCTTGCGGCTCATGCAATAGGCAAGCCAGAATTTCCCACAAAAATACTGCCAGAGCTGCCCTGCCCTCGAATCGGCGCCATTATCAAGGCGGAATACATCGATATAGATACCGTTTTCACCATCTTGCTGCTCGAAGCCGCCCACTTCATCGATGCGTGTGCCGCGGAGTTTGATTTTAGAGAAATCCTCTGGCCAATCCTTCACCCCCTCCTGCACGAAATACTTCTCGGCAGGGAGTTCCGCGCGGCATATGTCGAGAAACCGGCGATAGTTGTCAGGGCTCATCACAATGTCGAAATCATCATCCCAGGGGATGAATCCCTTATGGCGGCGTGCCCCGAGCGAACTGCCGCCCAGCAGATAATAGTCGATGTCATGACGGCGGCAAAGTGCATCGAGCTCCTTGGCCATCATGAGCAATACGCGCTGCAAATGTTGAGTCTGAGTCATTTTCTGAATAGTTTTTGGAATACGAATCCGCGCAGACTGTTGGGCATGGCCACTTGTATGACAAAGCGACCGAGCACATTGTAGCAATAGCGCGGGAGAGATATCATCTTGCGGCGGAGCATGTAATCCTGCAGCCCCTTCTCACTCCGGAAATATTTCCATCCGCCACGACGGCGATACATATCGGCGCCTACGCGTACGTTGACGAGGACATCGGGTAGATTTGCAAAATCGCACCCGGCCTCCGCCATGCGTATCCACAGGAAATAATCTTCGTTGAAATGCCAGTCAATATAGTTGCCCACAGCAATAACACGTGAGCGTAACATAGTAACGCTCACGTGGTTAAAGGGGCAACGCCCCTTTAACCACATGAGGATTTCCTCACGTTTGCACGGCACGACACGGCGTCCCACGACATTGTCTTCCGAGTCGATAAACTCCGATATTTGCCCTCCGAGAAGATCGCAGCCCGGATGTTTCTCCATATAGTCAATCTGTTTCTCGAAGCGGTCGGGAGCCGACACATCATCGGAGTCCATACGTGCGATCACAGGATGCGAGGCCTTCTCTACCCCGATGCGGAGTGCATTTCCCAGACCGCCGTTTTCAGGCAGGCGGATCACTTTGAAAATACTCTCCGGAGCGTGCTCATATGACTCTATGAGAGCATCCAGCCCGTGGGGTACAGGTCCGTCGACCACGAGCACCACCTCATCGGGCCGACGCGACTGAAGCGTCGTGACGCTCTCGATGGCGCGTGCGACAAAAGCCGGTGTATCATTGCGATAGACCGACATGACAACAGAAAATTTCAACATACAGGAATTATCATACGGCTGTGCCAACCTACGTGGCACAGGTACAAAGCATTAGAGGAGGTGGGCCGAAGCCTGCCTCCCGCAAGTGTTTGATGAAAACTTATTTAAAGATAGAGTGAGACAATTTATTGATTGCCCTTCGTGGGAGCTTTGTATTTAAAGTCTCTGACAGGTTGACGATTTTCCACAGTGAGTATGATATCATGCCGCTCCTGCGTGGTGGTTATCTGAAGCTTACCCACGCGATACTTCTGATTACCCACATAAAACCTGCTAACTATGAGAAGATCTGAAATTACATCGCTGCACAGAGAGCCGAGAGTGTGAACATCATATTTAAGCAGCCCTGCACCCTCTGACATATTGTAATATTTTTCCTCCCGGCGGGTGATATTGACGGTAAATATCAAATTTTCACGCTCATCCGTATCACATTTGAAGCAATATTTACCATATACGTACGTCTGATGCATGGGAGTGCCGTTATTCTCACATCTTGATATCCCCTTGGCAAGATTCTTGATTACGGTTGAGACCGATGCACATTCCTGCACCGACATTCCATCGAAATACTTGCCGTACTCAAATTTGGAGCTGAACGGCAGATGCTTGAGCAGATAGTATTTATTGATGATGGGACGCATCTTCTTTCCGAACGGGAGGCGCGCGTTGTAATATATCAGCACAAGTTCATCGTCGGTGAGCATCGCACGTGCGATCTTGGCATAGTGTACCTTATCCGGTTCTTTTAAAAGCGATTTATCGTCTTCAATGTAACTGAATATGCGATACAGTGTGCGGAAATATACTCCCAGCTCGGGATACTCTGAGTAATATTTAAAATAAACTTCACGTATGACGCGGCGTGATTTACCCCGGGCTTCAGCCGACATCTCCGCCACGAGCTTCTTGAATGCTTTCTTCCCCCGGTATTCACCGCACTCAATGTTATCGACCACATTGTCATAGAGCGAGAGCATGTTGAAAAAGAGCTCATTGAATCGGTTGAGCCGGGCGGCATAATTTGAGGCTTCGGCCTCTTGACTTCTCGCAAAACGATCGGCAGCGCGTTGCGATTCCTGAAATTGCAGTTCGTCACGATGATCCTTGCGGGCCTGTGTCTGCTCCTTGCGCTGCAGGCGCAGAGTCTCGATGAGCAGAAACACATTTACAAGTGATATTATCACCCCTACACTTCCCGCGATGAAATCACCTACGTAGGACGCCTTCTCAAGATTCATCCATCCGCCCAAAAGCAGGAATTTATCCCATACGAAGCCCCGAAGTAAAAACCATACCAGAATCAGAAAACCTCCCCCTAACAAGCAATACGCAATCAGCTCGGAATGTTCAACCAGCCAGGCTCTGCACCGGCTCCATATCCCGCCTTCTACGGAGGTGTCATCAGCCGACGTCATCGGCTCCTCCTTGGCAGAAGTATCCGATAGCGCAGCAGCAGCCGGCGTAGCCACAGAGTGTGACTCCGCCTCACGGTGCAGCTCCGACGGATCCTGCGACGGAACTATCCGCCCCGGCTTAGCGACATTGACTTTCGATACTGGGCCCTCCGACATATTCTTTTCAGTTTCTATCGCAAAGATAACGAAACTTTTTATTACTCAAGATTTTTCACCCTAAATTTTGGATAATTCTGCATGAAAGCGCCGCGCGAGCACGTCCCAATCATATCCGGAAGCCAATTCGGCTGCCGACTGTCCTTTCGAGGATAAAGTATGCCTTGAGGCTATAATCAGCTTCAATTTGTCAGCAATATCATGAGCCTCAGTTTTGCAGACCCATCCGGCATCAGCATTCTCAATCTCAGTCGCCATGTTGGAGCCCGGAGAAACCAGTACCGGTACACCATACGCCAGTGCCTCGATCAAGCCCATCGGGTGGCCTTCAAAGCGGGAGGTAAGTATAAAAAGGTCAGCCTCAAGCAACGCATTCTCTTTGTCTTTTCCGGAAATTTCACCCTTTAGAGTTACAAAATCCCCTATATTGTTATTGTTGATATATTGTTTGATTTTATCGAAGTCATATCGAGCCGGACCATATATATCGAGGGTAAAGTTTCCGGAACGTAAATCCTCTTGATAAAGGGTGCAACCTCTCAGCAATTCGTCCAGCCCCTTATGATAATAGTCCAGACGACCGATGAATATTGCCTTTACTCTATCAGATGAAAATGCACTTTTTCGTACGGATGGTGTATTAAAGCCATTAGGTATTACAAAGCTTGTATCATTCCAGCGGCTGCCGGAGTCATTTTTTTCGGCTTCAGTAAGGTATTGTATAGCAGCTGCACGGCGAGTATATGGTTTGAAAATAATTAGATTGGCTATCATCTTTTTCAGATGCTTCCTCAAGCTTCCGTGCTGTGCCTGCCGGGTGAGCGACCCGCGCGGGATGATGATGTAAGGGATTCCTCTTTTTCTCAATAATTTGGCGATTTTTGGATCCTTGGGATGATAGAAGCCCTCGAATACCACAAAATCAGGACTATTAAATGGCTCCGGTAAAAGATCAAGGTCATATCCGCCAAACTCTGATGCGTTGTGAAAACAAGCAACTTCGCGCCAATGAGGCATTTCCACTTCCGTAAGATTCACCCACAGCACATTATCAATTTTCGATTGTGCGTGAATACCCGCCGGGACACTCCAATTGAGGCCTGCAGCTATGTTAGTGCTCAAATTAGAAAAATAAACTATATTCATCGGCGATAAATTTTCCTTTCAGTTTTGATTCTGTTTATAGCGAGTGAATACCCGAGACACATCGTTGCCGGAGTGAGCATCATGGAATAAGTCATAGAAAAAAACGTGCGTAACAAATACACTACGAAAACAGCGCCTATAACATTACGCGCCAGAGGATATTCCGTAGACCTCCACTCCCTGAAAAATGCGATCCAGAAGTACAAATATATGCACACACCGAAGAGGCCTTGGCAAATAAGCATCTCCAGCCAGTCATTATGAGCCCAGTTGTCACTGGCTGTCAAAGTTGCATCAGCACCGCTACCTATAATTTGCTGAATCGGATTGGCAACATTGAAGTAGTAATTGAGAAAGTCACGGGCCAATACATCACGATGACTCGTATTTCCCTCTTTAGTCTGTTCGATGCGTCGCTGAAAAGCATCACTATCCATCATGCGCTCAGAGACGAAAGAATATGCCCAGGCAGCAGCGCATAAAAGCAATATACCTACATATAACTTCTGGAATTTCTTAGCCGAATGAAACTTGTCTTTGAAAAACAGGGCTATTACACATAAAGCTGTAAGTATCGCACCACGCTTCATTGCCATTATCACAAAGAAAAAACATGTGCCTACATAAGCTAATTGAATTACCGTGTGTTTTCTGAAAAAAAACACACAAGGTAATATCACTGCAAACAGATAGCCGGTGTTGTTGACAAATTCAAGATTGGTGGATATTAGTGACCTAAAATAAAGAGCCCGGGAGTAGCATACGAAATATATGCCTCCGAATGCCAGCGCCCAAAAGCGTATCACATTTTCAGTAAGCAATCCCTTTACTGTGAAGACATAGAAAACGTAGATGGGTAGGAACGATCTCAACACGCTCACAAGATATGTACCACGCTTCACAGGCACACCCGCATGGTATTGATCGGGTCCGAACAATATATAGAAAATCCCATAAAAGATAAATACAATCACCAAGAGATTGATTGCTCTGAAAATATTTGGCAACGAATAATTTCTGAGTGCCTGCCAGGAGCACCATAAAGAGATCATCATATTGAATCCTAAGATCAAATTTGAAATACTTTCGACAGCAGGATACATCGCATTCGACCAATGCAAAGCATATATCAGCCAAAAAAACAGATACAGATTGCAGATATTAATCTGCTTGAAAGGGGATCGCATTATCTTGATGTTTTTTTCTTCTGGATGATTGACAAAAGGTTTCGGAGCGCAGGACGTTCAAAGATCAGTATGTCAATGCCGAGCAATATCACAGCACAGCCCAAAGCACATACAGCCACCAATATCCACTTGCCATAACTATCCACAAGCGAATATGGATATTTAATGGTGAAAAAAATAATACTTACATATACTATCACCCGTAATATGCGAATGAGTGCATTTCTATACGACTGGAAGAGCAGATGCCTGTGGGCGTATACGATAATATCGATGCATCGCCAGCCTATCGCGACTATTGATCCCAAAAGCACACCATACATACCGAAAAAATAAGTAAAGACAATGCTGCATGTCACCGAAAGGACAGCCTCGATAATGGCACGGTTGCGGGTCTCCATGAAATGCCCCGCCACATTGATAAGCGCTACACCGGGGAGACGATGAATATTGAAGATCTGCAATAATATGAACAAGAAACCAAAATTCTCATATATATAATTTATATCTGCACCACGTGTATATATATTAATAAATGGTATGAGAGTGACTGTCGCCACCGAAAATATTATAAAACTGAGAATATAAAAAGAAAAATCAAGCAGGCGGTATTGCGATCGTATCTTATCCTTGTCGCCTAATGAGAATGTGCGACCTATGAACGGTGTTACTGATGAATTCAGATTCATACAGATTGACTGTATGCCGATAAAGACAATATTATAAATAGTAAATACACTTGCAGCTTCCAGCCCCACCATTATAGAAAGGATGAGTGCTTGGCTTCCGGTGACTACCAAACCCGCAAGCTGATGGACAAACGCATCCTTACGTTTGGCTGTAGCTTGTTTAATTGGTACAGTAGCGGCGTCAGGGAGACAATCAGTATAATTCTTCCGTACGTACACGTTCAGGAAAAAGGCCCTGACTATATATACACCCGAGATAGCAAGCTGCACAGCTATGATACTGGCATGGAGCTTAATCATCAACACAGCCAATATAAGGCTGATGCCCAGACTGACCGCCTGGATGATGGAGCTGACATAGACCTTCTGATGCGCATACAAGAGAGAGCGGCACTTGCCTACGACGAAGAACTCCGATGCCCCGGATATACTCATGATGATCAGCAATAAAACTGTCGTGAGATAGGGTATCGAAGTCTTTATGAAAAACGGATACAAGAAACTGATGCCAAATATAGCAACGAGATAGACATATCCACATTTATTGAACATGCTCTGTGTGGCTTTCACCATACCTCGTATAGTAGTATAGTCTTTACGTGCCACAGGCTTATACAAGGCTTGCGTGGTAGCAATAGCGATGCCCGCTCCTACAAGACTGACATAGCCGATGATCACACGTATCGAAGATATAAGGCCATTGACAGAGGAGCCATACATCACAACTATCATGCCGGGAAGTATAAAATTCGACAGCAGATTGAGTAGCTGCGGGAGTACACCTCCTCCCAGGTTTTTAAATACCTGATGTATTGTGGACATTTCTTATTTCAGAGCTTGATTATATATCGCGAGATATTGACGCGCTACATTTTTAGCATCGAGTTGCTGCAGATTGCTGTTTACCATATCTTTGTCGGGTACGTGGCCCTCTTCGATGTGACTGTGAATCGCCTTAGCCCATGCGGCCGCCCCGGCGTCTAGATTCATGCGCGTAATTGCTCCAAGGTCTGCTTTCCCCGGGATGTAATCCGGTACAAAACACCAGCATCCGGAAGCTTGTGCCTCAACAGATACTATGGAGAAGCCCTCTCTAAAAGATGTCAGTAAAAAGAAATGAGCCATTGAATAAGCTTCCGGGACGTCCACCTCGCGGCCATCGATAAAATCTACATAATCTTCCAGATTCATATCAGCCACCATAGCGCGGAGACGGGCTTCATTGTCGCCGTAACCAATCAGGGTCAGATGTACATCATCGCGCAGCTTGATCAATTCACTGAAAATCTGGATAGAAAACTCCTGGTTCTTAGGGTAAGCATATCTACCGACATTGATGAATCTATATTTTGAGCCTTTTTCACGTACCGGAACATTCCATCGAAAACGCGATGTATCAACCGAATTCGGAATATTTTTGAAATGCTTATGATGGAAGAGATCCTTACCTGCCTGTTCGGAGCATGCGACAAAATCTGTGGAGAATCTGTTGATGATGAATCTCCCTAAAAATGAATTCAGCCTTTTGACGAGAGACATACTGTCGGCTGTCTCGTGCGAATGTGTGATACGCACAGGCACTCCTGCCAGCCACGCCCCGAGTATAGGATAGGCCGACTCTATGCCATTATGGCAATGCACTGCCCTATATCCCTCTTTTTTACATATTGTGTAGGTATGATAGACAATTTTAATGGGACGCGTCAGAAAATCAATCGCCTTGCGCAATTTCGACTGATAAAAATAGCAATTGAGACGATAAGTCGGCCCTATCTTCTTGAATCTGTCCTCACTGACTCCTTTTTTCCGAAATATCACGCAGCCGAAGTCAACATCATCCTTAAGATTGTCAACAATGGAAAAAATAACGGCGGTTACACCTCCTTTATTCAATCCGAATGGCACATGAAGCACTTTTGGTTTCATATCGTTCTTACGCTTCCAAATTTAACAAATTGCCTAATTTTCTATCATATTCAGCAGGGGTGAAGCGTCCAAGTCCCGACGCAGGGAAAAAAGTGGTCTCACCGAAATAGATACAGCCGTTGATATTATATAAGTCAACTCTAAGAAACGGATGCCCATGTGATATTTTGGCCGCAAGTGATTTCATTTCTTCAAAGTTTGGCGGTACAGGCAGTATCTTTCCTGAATTTCTGCAGTTGGGATTTAGTCCTACAAATGGTTGATGTTGCCAATTCATGTCGTAAAAATCTATTGTCTCGACTGTAGTGCGGTCACATATCACCTGACAATAGAGAGGTTGCCCATTGAAACAGAAAAATTTATAATCAGTCAAGTCTCCGTTGCCGCCGTCGGCAAGCAACTCTTCAGCGAAAATCTTAGGTTCGATGTTCAGGTAAGGCCATTCCTTATAAGTTTTGCCTACGTTACCCATACGAGTGCTTTCCACAATCGAGCGCGCTTTCGCAACATCAAGCGTCGTCTTATCGCGGCAAATATACACAGCTCCGCCGCTTCCGTTGTTTGATTTGAGCACGAAAGATTCTGGGAGTTTGCTAAAGTCGATGTCGTCAAATCTCTCCCATACACCATAGGTCTTTGTCACATACCTTTCTCCTATCAAATCCGAGATATACTGCTTGACAAGTAGTTTATCCACCATACGCGTCTGCATGGCGTTGCGGTTGTAAAGTTTCAGCCACTGAAGTTTTTCCGTAAATAGGGTCGGATGTTTAAGATTCAATACTTTACCTTGTTCAAAAAGGTAAAGCAGCTTGATATAGGTACGGTCAGACAGGACACGGGTGCCGTATCGCCGGAGGAGCATCGAGGCCAAACAGAGTGGGTTTCTCAAAATCAAACGTGCGGAACGCATAATCTTATTTACTTATTGAGCTGATCAAGGATTTCAAAAGCAGATCTCGATGGGCCTCACATGCCACAATGTCATATATGTACGTCAATCTCTTTTTATTAAGGATGCGGGGAAGGAATCCATGCCGGACGGCGAACCTATAGTAACGATTGTAAGAAGGACCAAAGGCTTGCAGATAATCATTTTCTCTTTGGATTGCATATGCCTCGTTCTCTTTCAATAATGCGGTTCTATCAGCAATCACGCGATTCAATTCCTGCAGTTTTTGCAGGAAATCCGTGGTAGCGTCCAATAACTTCACTCTATAATCAGACAAACACTGAGTATATGGATGAAGTTGAAATTCTATTCCATTGTCAGTAATATCCAATTCCACAAAGTATCCCTCGAACCATGGAGCTTTTTTGGCTGGGAACTGAGGCTTATCGAATAAAAAGTTACCAAGTCCATAGAAAATAGGGCTGCCCTTGTATACCTCATATCCTGAAAAACAGTGCTGATGATGGTTGATTACAGCATCGGCCCCACAATCAATGAAATATCTGAACAGATCCTGCATGCGTACACTCGGCAACTGATAATGCTCATGGCCACCATGAGCAATCACTATCACCCTATCGGCCTTAGCTTTCGCATCATTGATCTGATAAAACATCGAAACCGGATCAATGGCATTGGCTCCGGCACTTGTCTCCGTAGCTATCGAGAATTCATGCTCACAACAATTGATTATAGCCAGTGATTTGTCTTTTTTCTTCAAAATCAGTGGTTCAGCGCAAGTTTTTTTATTTTCACCGACTCCTACATAGCGAAAGCCTGCGCGGTCGAGTTCGTTCACCGTATGTCGGAGGGCGACGGCTCCAAAATCCATAATATGATTATTAGCCAATGTCACCACATTGAAGCCTGCGTCTTTTAAGAGCGCAACACCTTCAACGGGTGAAGATAATGATGGGCCGCATTTCAGGATGCTGTCAGAGTCACATTCTACGGTAGTCTCAAAATTTACTATAGAAAAATCACTCTTCGCTGTAAAAGGCTTTATTTCTTCAAGAACACGTGTATCACGCTCCTTGACTACTTTTTTCAGTGAGTATTTTGGTGAAAAATCACCACATACTATTATTTTCATACGATATTCAGAATAGAAGATCAGTCGATAGGCTGGAGGAGGTCGGGGTGGATGTAGGGGAGGAGGATGAGGCAGAGGCCTTCGATGGAGACGACTACGTGGCGGTTTTTGCGCACGCGCTGCACTGTGCCTTCGTAGCCGGCATATATGCCTGCTGTTACTCTTACCTTGTGTCCGGGCCTGAAATCCGATTTGGTGTATATCTCGCAACGTGCGCCGTCGTCAGTGCTGTCGGCCAGCAGGCGCAGCAGGCGTATCTGGGTTTCGTGGATGGGACGGATATCGTCGGCCGGGGTGTTGCGGTATATCCAGAATGCGGGCAGCGTGCGGTCGGGGCGCCGGGTAGCAAGTTCGAGTTCGATGGCCTGCCGCCGGGTGGTGCGGATGAAGAGCACATGCGGTATGAGAGGCCTGCGTATCTGACGGCCCTGAGGGGTGCGTATGGTCTCGCGCGGAAGGAATACTTCGATGTCGGCGCGTCGGAGTGCGTCTTCGAGCAGGCTTTCCCGGCGTGTCTTGATGGCATACCATCGTGGCGAGGTGTCGTTACACATATTTATATATAGGGCATGGGTGAATACATTATGGTCTTTTGATAGGCCACGGGGCTATCATCTCACATTCGTCCGGCTGCTTTCGCTTCGGATCTCAGGGAGGAGCCTGTACAGGTGCTTTCCCAGTTTAGTTTTGTACAATTTCGCAATCTCTATTGTAGAGATGCTGAAATTGTATTTAAAAAATTCCGCTGTCGCGGATTTCGCATATCGTTTGCGGCTGCAAAATTAGTAATTATTCGCGAATTAACAAATTATTCGGCTGTTACATTTTTGTATATTTCACCATCTCTATATATAGTTGCTGAGGATTGGTTGTACGCAAAAAACGGAGAAGCCCGGATGGGCCTCCCCGTTTTTGCTTTACCTATAATTTATATCAGAGGATGATCTTGGTGGATGTGCTGCCCTGGCGACGGATGTAGAGGCCGCTTTCGGGGCGCTCTACGCGGATGCCCTGGAGGTTGTAGTATTCTACCGGTGCATCGGTGCCGGTGTCGCCGATGGCGTCAGAGATGCCTGATTGCATGCCGGGGATGTGGGCTTTTGACAGGAGTACACCCCAGCCGGTGGGAGCGGCTGTCTCGGTGCCGTCGATGGTGGTGAAGGCTTTGTTGCCGCGCACGGTGAAGTAGATGTCGCCGTTTACGTTGTCGTATGCGGCGCTTTGGTAAGTAGGAGCTCCACCCTGTGTCATGAGGTTGTATTCGCCGTCAAGGTCGGCCTCGAGTGTCTCGGCATCGTAGCGACGCAGGAATACTCCGACGTTGGCGTTGAGCACGTAGCCTATTACGTAGATGTAATCCTGATTCTGAGGATTCTGGAGGGTGCCGAGGTATCCGGTGAGTCCGGTGAGTGCCATCGCGCCGCCTTGTGAGAACTGGTCGTCGCGGCTGTCGCGGGCGGCAAGCCATGCACCTGTAGCGGCGTCGAGCTTCACGATGAAGCCTTCGCGCAGTGCGCCTTGCTGGGCGGCCACGGTCTTGTCGGCATCATCGGGGTCGGTGAATTTGAGGTTGTACTGGCCGCAGAACCACAGGGTGCCGTTGACGAGGTCAAGACCTACATTCTGTATGGCGTGCTTGCCGCCTACGGCTTCGCCCTTATATGCTTTGACCCAATCGATAGAGAGATCAGAGCCGGCGCAGATGAGGAAGGGATTCTCGACCTCGGTGGGGGTGAATTCAGCCGAACCGATGGTAACGGCATTGGTACCGTCGCCCACGATATAGCCTGCCACATAAAGCTTGCCGCCAGCTGTGATGGCTCGCAGAGGGGCGGTCTTGGCAGCTGTTCCTGAGAGGGTAAGGGCGGTGCTGTAGTAACCGTCTTTGTCGAGGGAAAGGAGCAGGAAGTTGTCGGTGCCGGCGTTGGCAGGGGTGATATCGAGGGTGGTGCCGTCAGCCTTGGTCACTGTGAGGGTGTTGCTGAATGCGAGCGGGAGGAAGATGTTGCCGCTGTCATCAATAGCTATATCAGCTACTGATACGCAGTCGCTTTCAAAATCATCTTCTGTGGCTCCGGCGGTCGATGGCACCATCATCCGTGTCCACTCGATGGCGCCCTCGGCGCTTATTTTGGTGAGGAGAATGCGGTAATAACGCTTATCGCATGTCCATCCGAGTCCGGTGGTGGCTCCGGTAGCATCGACGAGTGTGATATCCGTGTCGAGCATGCCGTCGGTATGACGCACCTTTGACGCCACGATGCAGCCGCCGTCGGCCGTGGGGGCCACGCCACCGGCATTTGTTGCGAAATCGCCGCTCACTGAGTATACGACCCACTCACGGGCGCCGCTTGTGCTGGTCTTGAGCAGGGTAAAGTTGCCGTTGTTGGCGCTGGCATTTGCGCCTGCAAAGGGTGCGCCGGTATAGAGGTAGTCGCCGGCATATGTGAGGTCGGTGGCATCGGATGTGGTATTGGTGCCGAGGGTTGCATAGCAGTAGAGGTCATTGTCGCTGTTGAGGCATATGTCAATAGCCTGGTCGCCAGCAGTGGTAGCTCCGTCGAGCATGTTGGCCCATTCCACGGTAGGGGCAGTCTGAGCGGCGGCGCTCATGGCCACACCTGTAAGAAATGCGAAGAGTAATCGTTTATCCATATTTTTCGTGATTTTTTTTTGACGGCGCAAAATTATGATATACGCCTCGATTCCGAAATACTCAATTATGACTATTTTTCGGCTCGCGCGCGCACGCAAAATACCTACTTTTGCTTATTTCATACATCGGCAGAATACCGTAATTTTGTGACCCGATTATGAAAAGGACATTCGCATTATTCATTATACTTATCACAGTCAGCTGCGCGCTCACGGCCCAAGACAGTATCGGTGCCGAAATCGACTCCCTGTATTTCTCAGATCTCAACGATCCGATCTCGCTGCACGAAGTCGTCATCACAGCACGCGAGAGCCATGGAGTGACGTCAGGCTCAAAGATCGACCGCTCGGCCATGCAGCATCTGCAGCCCACCAGTTTCGCCGATCTGCTCGAATTGCTCCCCGGCAATATCACCCAGACTCCCGACATGAGCAAGGCCAATACCATCACCCTGCGCGAGACCGGGGGAATCTCCGCCACCGGTGCGCGGGCCGACCTCTCGGATGATTACGCCATCACGTCGCTGGGCACACTGTTCATGATCGATGGCAGCCCCCTCAACGCCGATGCCAATCTGCAGTCGGTGCCCTCAGCGTCGGGCACCGACCCTGAGGCGAAGCGCTCCGTCACCAACCGCGGCATCGATATGCGCAATATCTCTACTGACGACATCGAAAGCGTGGAAATCGTACGCGGCATACCCTCCGCAGAGTATGGCAATCTCACATCGGGTATGGTAAATATCAAGCGCATGCACCGGGCCACACCATTCTCGGCCCGCTTCAAAGCCGACGAATACAGCAAACTCTTCTCGGCCGGCAAAGGCCTTGCGCTCGGACGCCAGCTGCTCAATCTCGATCTCGGGTATCTTGACTCAAAAGTGGATCCGCGCGACAACCGCGAGAATTTCAAGCGTGTCACCGCTTCACTACGTTCCAGACTCAAATTCGGACAGGATACCGCCCCCCTGCGCGCCGAGTGGGATCTCAGCACCGATTTCACAGGGTCGTTTGACAATGTAAAGCCCGATCCCGACCTCAATTACAATAAAATAGACGAATACGAGAGTGCCTACCGCCGATGGAGCTTCAGCTCGGCGCTCACACTCATCACACGCTCCCTGCGCTGGCTCAACAATGTGAAACTGATCACTTCAGTAAGCTACGAGACCGATCGTCTCACACGCCGCAAACAGGTGGCACCCCAACGCGCTTCGGTAGCGCCGGCGGGCATGGAGGCAGGAGTTTCCGACGGGCATTATCTCCTCGGGGAATATATTGCCGACTTCGTGAGCGACGGCCGCCCGCTTGCATTTTTCGCCAAGATCTCGGCCGACGGGTCGTGCAGCCACGGGGCTTTCACCCACAATTACAAGGCCGGTGGCGAGTGGCAGCTGAATAAAAACTTCGGACACGGCCAGATCTATGACCTCGCGCGGCCACTGAGCGCGGCGTGGTCCAGCCGCCCGCGCGATTTCAGCACCATCCCGGCCCTTAATGTAGTATCGGCGTACGCCGAAGATTATATCCGGGCCAATTTCGGCTCATCATCGGCGGAGCTGCAGGTAGGACTGCGCACCCAGCATCTTGCCGGTCTCGACAGCAGATACTGGCTTAGCCGGCACGCTTATGTCGATCCTCGCGTCAACGGCGTATGGAATCTCCCTGCATTCGAGGTAGCCGACAGCCCCATGAAACTCCTGTTCGCCGCCGGGTACGGCCTCACCACCCGCATGCCTACCGTTGATTATCTCTACCCGCAGCTGCATTACAACGACATGATACAGCTCAATTACTACGACCCGGTCAATCCCGCGGAATACAGCCGTGTAAGTATACGCACATACATCAATGATCCCACCAACTATGACCTGCGCGCAGCCCGAAACCAAAAATGGGAAGTCCGCGCCGGGGCCGATTGGAAGGGCAACCGCGTATCGGTCACATTCTTCCGTGAGAGCATGAGTTCCGGATTCCGGTATTCGTCCGTATACGACAGCTACGCACTGCGCCGCTATGATGCCTCAGCCATCGAATCCGGATCGCTTACCGCTCCGCCCGCACTCGAAACTCTCCCCTACTCCGACGTGCGGATTCTCGACGGCTACCGCCGCGTGACCAACGGCAGCCGCATCGACAAGACAGGCATCGAATATCAGATAAACACCGTGCGCTGGGAGCCGCTGCACACATCGCTCATCATCAGCGGCGCATGGTTCCGCAGCCGATATTCCAATTCGCAGATGCTCTTCAATCCGGTATCGGATGTCGTGGGAGGCACAGCCGTCAGCGACAAGTATGTGGGTCTCTACGCTACCGACGAGGGACGCATAAACCAGCAATTCAATACCAACTTCATGTTCGACACCCAGATACCGCGCTGGGGACTCCTGTTCTCCACCTCCGTGCAATGCATGTGGTTTGTCAAGACAAGACGCCTGCGCGACAACGGAGTACCCGTGCAGTACATCTCGGCCGACGATGGTCAGCTCCACCCCTACCCCGCGGATGGCTCCGATGACCTGATGCTGCAATATCTCGTGCGGCACTTCAATGACGCTTCTTTCAACACCCAATCCGTGCCCCCGGCCATCTATCTCAATCTCAAGGCTACCAAACAGATCGGCTCATGGCTGCGCATCTCGGCCTTCGTCAACCGCATCATAGACTATCTCCCCGACTACAAAAGCAATGGACTCACCATCCGGCGTCTCTCTGACGTATATTTCGGGATGGAGGCAAATATCACGATATAAACATCATAAAAAATGAAAAAAACACTCATTTTCATTCTGAATATACTCGTTTTAGTCATTACAGGCTGCGAAGACCCTCTCGGAAAAGACGGCACCACCCCACAGACGCAGCTTGACATCGAGTTGCTCTTGCCCGAGCTGCCACAGGGGAGCACAGTGATGAATCCGCAGATAAGCGTTTTCAACATCAGCACCCAGACATCCACCCTCTACGCCCCCGACGCCGCGATATCATTGCTGCCGGGGCTTTACGACATCAGCTACTCGGCCGTAGTCAACAATCCGGGTAAAAGCCCCTCGACACTGCGTGGCAAAATCTCCGCAGTACAGATAAGCGGAGCTGCGGAATCCGTAGCTATCCGCGTATACAACAATATCGAGACCGACGATCTGATCATTTCCGAGGTATTCTTCGCCGGCACACTGCAGTCATCCGGCAATTCATATTACGGCGACGACTATGTGAAATTGTACAACAACACCGACCATGTCATCTATGCCGATGGCATCACCCTTTTCGAGTCACGATTTCTCACTACACAGAAACTCGTCTATACCCCCGACATCATGGCCGAGGCAATGACCGTGGAGGCACTTTACACCATCCCCGGCAGCGGCACGGATGTGCCGGTACAGCCCGGAGAGTATCTTCTTCTGGCCGACACCGGTATCGACCACCGCGTATCAAATCCCAATTCGTTTGACCTCAGCGGAGCCGACTTTGAGTGGTATGACGTAAGTTCGAAGCCCAACATGCTTGACATCGACGGCCCCGCACCAAATCTCGACAAATGGTATTGCTATACACAGACTTTCTGGATGCTGCACAACCGCGGCTTCAAAGCCTTCGGCATAGCGCGCATACCGGTCGACCGCGACACCTATCTCAAGGATTATCTCTACACCTACGACTATATCCAGGTGACGATAGCCGGAGATTTTCCCATGACACAGACGTCATACCGTCTGCCCAACGAGTGGATTGTGGATGTGGTCAACTGCTCCGTCGACTCCGAATACGCCTGGAACGTCTGCGCGCCGCAGCTCGACAGCGGATACACAGGCTGCGGTACAATCGATCAGGACAAGACCCGCTTTTTCCACAGCGTGCGCCGCAAGCTCCTCTATGTCACCGACGACGGACGCGCCGTGCTCAAAGACACAAATAATTCCTCCGAGGATTTCAACCGCATGTGCATCCCATCCGAAATTGAGCTGCAAGGTACCGCTACCGACAGCGAGGGCACCCCATGCACCTCTCTCACATACGATGGCATAACACCGATGAAATGAAGAAGACAGCTCTCATCATATTGCTTGCAGGCGCGCTGCCCGCGACGGCCGGCGAGACCGACAGCGTGCTCTCAGCCCTCACCACGCAACGCAACGGCCTGTGGAAACTCGCCGCCCCGGTATTCAACAATGTGGCTCTCGACCAATGGCGTATGCCTCTTGGCATCACATCGGTCGATGCCGCCGTGGATCATCGGGCCGACAACCGCGCCGTCGACCCGATGGCCGGAAAATCATCCACCTTGTACAGCGCCGGTGCCGAGACATACACAAAATACCATGCCACCACCCTCGGAGGCTCGGCCCGCTACACCAACGGCCTGCGCCGCGATGTCCGCTGGTGCGAGACATCCGACCCCGCCCTGCTCTACCCTTACCTGCTCGCCGATGCGACGGGAGGCGATCTCAAGACCGAATCATATTCTTTCAGCGGTTCATACGCCTGCCATGGAGAGCGTCTGGCATGGGGAGCATCGCTTGCCTACCGCGCCACACTCGAATACCGCGACGTCGACCCGCGGCCGCGCAATGTTGTCGGTGCGCTCGACGCCACAGCTTCCCTGGCATATAATATAATGTATGATTACTGGCTCGGAGCCGATTTCGATTTCAGGCGGTATACCCAAAGCAACGACATCGAATTCAAGTCAGAGATGGGTGTCGACAAGATTTACCATCTGACGGGGCCCTTACACCACTATGCCCGCTTCGCCGGTACGGGCATGTCGACCCATTATCAAGGCTACCGCTACGGCATAGGCGCGGCAGCTTACCCTGCTTCGGGCCGGGGTGCATTCGCAAGAGTGCATGCGAGCACCTTCAGCTTCGACAACATTCTCTCCGATCTCAACAAACTCCCTATGGCCCGCGCAAACCATAAAGCCATCGAGGCCTCTATCGGATGGCTGCAACCCTCCGGCCCGGTATACTGGGGCGTCACAGTATCTGCAGAGGCATACAGGCGCCACGGACGCGAAAACATCTTCGGCGACGCATCTTCCGGCATCTACCCGCAGATTGCATCCGTCGATATGTTTGCTGAAAATTACTCATATATTTCTGCATCCGGCCAAGTAGGCCTGCGTAGCCGTGGCAATGACATCTCGCTCCGCCTCACTTCGGCGTCCGACTACCGCTCGACGCTCTATGTAAGCCCGCGCTCATTGAGCAGGGTCCGGCATTTTCTCCCGGAGGCTGAGCTGAAATATTGCCGCCGGTTCTCTCAGCGCTGGCTTGCCCTGGCCTCAATATCTGCGGCTTGGGAGATGCCCTTCGACCGCCTGTATCAACCCGCCGGCGCCCACGATGCCGACCTTGCAGGCTTGGCGGCCATCGAAGCGCAACGCAACCTGCTGCTCGACCATTCATCATTTTACACCGGCGCCAATGTGACAATTGCACGTATGATCAGCCGTCGTCTCGCGTTGAAACTCGACCTCGCCTACAGCGGCTCATCTTACTATTCTGACATTACTTCTAATTCCCTTAACGTAACCTTCGGACTTATTTTCTAATGAAATCCATCTTTTCCACACTTTTCGCTACTTGCGTACTGACATTATCCGCAGCAAACCCTATCCCGCCCGATCCGTCGGTGCGCATCGGCACGCTCCCCAACGGCCTCACTTATTACATCCGCCACAATGACACGCCGCAGGGACAAGCCGACTTCTTTTTGGCACAGCGCGTCGGATCGGTCAACGAAAACGATGATCAGCAAGGACTCGCCCACTTCCTCGAGCACATGTGTTTCAACGGTACCGAACATTTTGCCGGAAACTCCCTCATCTCATATCTGGAGAGTCTCGGCGTGAAATTCGGACGCAATCTCAACGCCTACACATCCACCGACGAGACTATATATAATATATGTGAAGTACCCACCGTAAGGACATCGGCCCTCGATTCCTGTGTAATGATTTTGAGCGACTGGAGCGGACGCCTCCTGCTCGACGATGCCGATATCGATGCCGAACGCGGAGTGATACGCGGCGAGATGCGCCAGCGTTCCAACCCCGGATCACGCATCCTCACACAACTTGCGCCCGAAATCTATCAGGGAAACATCTACGGCAGCCGTATGCCTATCGGCAAAGCCGAGATAATAGAGAATTTCGCTCCCGGAACACTGCGCGATTTCTATCACACATGGTACCATCCGAAAAATCAGGCAGTGGTGATCGTAGGCGACATCAACCCCGACGAAATGGAGCAGAGCGTACAGCGTCATTTTTCCGACATCGTATCCTCTCCGTCAGCTCTCACAGCCACTTCAATCAGCGTAGCCGACAACGACACACCTATCGTGGTATGCGGATCCGACCCCGAACAGTCGTCGGACATGATTCAGGTCTACATCAAGGACTCCGCACTCGCCCCCGGCCAGGAAGGCACCATCGATGAAATACGCCGCGACTACATCCGGTCGCTGGTCAGCCACATGCTTGTCGAACGTTTCGACGAACTTGAGGCCACCCCCGACTGCCCGTGGAGCAACATGGGCATCGGATTCGGAAAATTCCTCTTGTCAGGCTCGCGGGATGCCCTCATGATACGCGCCACTGCAAAATCAGCATCCGACGCGCGCGCTGCCCTCAGCGACATATACACCGAACTTTACCGGGCTTCGCTCCATGGATTCACGGATACTGAGCTGAGCCGTGCCAAACTGAGCGAGCGATCGGAGCTGAACAGCCTCATGGCTAAAGCATCCACCGAATCCAATACCGAGCTCGCACGCCGCTTCGCGCGCCACTTCGTACGCGGCGGCGCCATGCCCTCCACCGAACAGTATTATAAAATGATGGCCGGCGTGGAGCGCACCACGGATCTCACGGCGGTCAACGACTACTTCCGCCATCTCGTCGACACCATCGGCACAAACCGTGTCACCTCCATATATGCCACGGCCGATGATGCAGCCACCCTCACGCCCGACATCCTCAAAGCCGATGCCTCTGCCATTGACCTGGCCATGATAGAGCCTTACACCGACACCTTCGCCGGACGCACTCTCATGGAGACTCCCCCCACACCCGGCGCGATCACCTCCACAACAGATGGGCCTTTCGGCACCCGGATACTGACTTTGTCCAACGGCATCCGTGTATACCTGCGCCCGTCAGCTGCCAAGCCCGATGAAGTCATGGTGCACGGTGTCAGCCCCGGCGGATTTTCCATGGACTACGATCCCGCGCTCAAACCCGCCTACAAACTCTGTGACGACGTGCTCGCCATCAGTGGCTTCGGCGGACACTCTTCATCGGATCTGCGCAAGTTACTTGCAGGACATAATGTAAAATCTCTGCTGAAAATCGGCAATACAGCCGAGGAAATCAGCGTGGTCAGCTCCCCCGGCGATCTTGAGACAGCCCTTCAGCTCCTATATCTCAAAGCGACATCAATCAACCGCGACGACAACGCCTACGGGGCCCTGATGGCCGAACAACGAAGCAAGCTCAACCGTCCCGTCAGTACGGCCACCAACGCCATGGGCGATACCATCCACAGCATCGTATACCGCCATCATCCGCTCGGTGCCAAACTCACTGCTGCCGACCTCGGTAGCATGGACTACGACAAGGTGATCAATCTCCACCACGAGCGTTTTTCTGACATGACCGACTTTACTTTCATCGTCACCGGCAACTTCTCACCTGACAGCATCCGCCCCCTCATAGAGACTTATCTCGCCTCCCTCCCTGCCGCAGGACGGCGTGAGCGGGCCCGGGATATCGGATACGGATTTTACTCCGGTGAAGGCTCATACTCCTACACACATCCTATGGCCGACAATCCCCAGTCCATCACCTATTCATTCTTCAACGGCGAATGTCCCTACGACCTGCAGCACATTCTGCTTGCACAGACTTTCGGCCAGATCCTCAAAAGCCGCTTGCTGGCTGAAATCCGCGAAGCACGTGGTCTTACCTACTCCATCAATTCGCACTGCTCGGTCACCGCTGGCTTCAATGGCCCCGACACTCCGTCACGCTTCATCATGCCTGTATATGTAAAAGTAGCTCCGGGTCACGAGACAGAGTGTTTCGAAATTGTGCGCGCTACCATCAATGATTTGTGCCAGGCCGGTCCTACTGCAGATGAATTGGCTAAAGTGACAGCATATCTGAGCAAAAATGTCGATGAAAACCGCCGTGACAACGCCTATTGGGACACCGTCATCAAAGTGTTCGACCAATACGGCCCCGACATGGACAGTGACTACGAGACACTCGTAAGCGCCCTCACCCCTGAGGCAATCCGCGATTTCGGCGCCACATACATCCTCTCGGCCGATCATGTGGAGATATCCATGCTCCCGGCCCCGACTGAATAACCCATCCGACATAGCATCACGCTTCGTAGCGCCGTTTCTTCCCGGAAACGGCGCTACGCTGTAGATAGCCTGTATATTTCGTCAAATCTTGGTAAAATTTGTGATTCTTCGCATTTTTGAGTATCTTTGCGTGTTATGAGTGACCAAGAAAATTTATTTGAAGCCGACTTCTCTGAGAATGATGCACCTCAGATTGTAGAGGCTACATATACCGAAGACGAAATCCGCACACTTGACTGGCGTGAGCATCTGCGGCTGCGCCCCGGCATGTATATCGGCAAACTCGGCGATGGTTCCGAGAGCGACGACGGCATATACGTGCTGCTCAAGGAAGTGCTCGACAATGCCATCGACGAATTCATGATGGGCTACGGACGACAGATCACCGTAGACATCGACGAGCGCAGCGTCATCGTGCGCGACTATGGCCGTGGCATTCCGCTCGGCAAGCTCGTGGATGTGGCTTCGAAAATGAATACCGGCGGCAAATACGATACCAAGGCTTTCAAGAAGT